>DASVMV010000300.1:0-7852 GCA_036384155.1 Micromonosporaceae bacterium | reverse complement strand
CACCCCGCCGTTACCAGCAGCGCACGCCGAGGGTGGGGCCAGGCAATGAGCACGAGCCCAGAGCTACACCACCGACATCATGTCGGCCCTCCAATCAGCGAGCTCGCTCGCAAGGTGCGACTTCGTGTCGCAACGGCATTTCAGTGCGTTGAGTTGACGCTAGGAGACGTGCCCCGATGTGCATTACGGCCTGAAGCGCGTGGCGTCAGGAACGCAGAAGGCAGTGGTTGCCGCTTCTTCACCGGGCAGACACTGGCCATCAACGAGCGCCCTGCCCTGCAGCGGCGCATCAAGATCGACGTCGTAGGAGACCTGATTGTTGCTTTGGCACGCTGCAGCGCCGCGCTGCTTCGGAGCGACGAAGAAGGTCACGACGACCTCAGCCTCGCTCGTGTGAATCTCCGGCGCCAAGACCTGCCCCGTGACCCCGTTGTTGCAGCCTAGTCGCGAGACGAGGGCAGTGAACTTCGTGGACGATCTCTGAAGGCTCTGGTCCGGCCCGAGAACCCACACGGCAGCATCGCTACGCATGCTCGATCCTGCGGTAGATGGTTCGGCGGCGGACCCACATGCCGCCGTCAAGGCCGCCAGGAACGTCCACACCAACACTGAGACAAACCGAGATCGGGCCAGCACCTCCGTTAGATGTAGTGGTGCCTCCGTCGGTTCCACCCCTCCGAATGGCAGGAATCTCGGCAGAGTCTGACGTTCGAGCGCCTGGTCGAACGCGCGCAGTGCGGCAGACAGCCGAAGTACCGGGTCTACTTCCACGACGTTGAGACACGGCCAGGTCGGGTGTTCGTCCGGCGGGTGCGTTAGACCAGTGCGATGAGTTTCCGGGCGCTGTTTCGTCCCAGTTGATGAGTCGGAAGGAGCGGGAAATGCGGATCAAGGTCAACGGTGTCGAGTTGTGCGTGGAGGCCTTCGGGGACCCGGCGGATCCGCCGGTGCTGCTGGTTGGCGTCACCGTGCTGAGCTGGCCGGACGAGCTGTGCGCGGCGCTGGCCGGGCGGTATGTGGTGCGCTACGACCTGCGCGACGCCGGCCAGTCGACGTTCGTCGACCCGGACGCGCCCACCTACGACCTGCGCGACCTGGTGACCGACGCGTCGGAGCTGTTGGTGGCGCTGGATCTGGGGCGTACGCATGTGGTTGGGATGGGCGTCGGCGGTTTCATCGCGCAGCTGCTCGCGCTCGACCATCCCGACCAGGTCGCGTCGCTGACGCTGGTCTCCACCCGTCCGGTCGCGCCCGGTCCGGTCGATCCCGACCTGCCAGACCACGCGCCGGAGATGATGGAGCAGTTGTTGTTCGGGCGTCCGAAGCCGGACTGGACCGATCGCGCCAGCGTGGTCGAATACATGACCGGTTCCGCGCGGCTGATGTCCGGGTCGCGGGGATTCGACGAGCAGGACGTACGGGCGGCTGCCGGGTCAGTCTTCGACCGAGCAGGACGGACAGCGAAGGCGCAGCGTGCGAGCCACCTCGGCAGCATGTTTGCGACCATCGACTGCCAGCCGCGATGGCGCGAGCGGCTCGGCGAGATCACCGCGCCGACCCTGGTGGTGCACGGGGACGAGGATCCGTTCTTCCCGCACCGGAACGGGGTGGCGCTGGCCGCGGAGATCCCGGGCGCCACGCTGCTCACACTACCCGGCATCGGCCAGGGCGTACCGCGCGTGACGTGGCCGGCCGTCGTGGACGCCCTGTTGCGCCACACCTCCTGACCGCCGCTCTGGCCAAGGGTGGCCTCGATGATCCTGAAGAAGACTGGAGCCCGTTCGTCATCACTCGAGACGTTCGAGCGCGTCTGGGACGGAGCCGGCAGATAGCACGGGCATCAAGACCCAGGGCCGCGCGGCATGGCAATCAGGATCGCTCAGTGTGCTCATCTAACGCCCTGTAATCAGCAAAAGAGCACCTTCGTGGAGCCCTGCATCCGGCTGATGGTCACCCGGTCTCCCCCGCGATGTTGAACGAGCGCAGCCGCTCGACAGCGAGCAGCGTCGCACCCACCGCCACCACCGCGGTCATACCGAGCGCGACCGGCACCGACACGCTCCCTTCCAGCAACGGCGACCCGGCCATCCGGTCGGCGAGCGCGACGACGTACTGCTGGACCGACAGCACCCGGGTGCCGCGGACCAGGTTGCTGAGCAGGCCCTCCCAGATGAGCACGTACACCAGGCCGAGCAGCACCGGCCGGCGGGTGACCAGGCTCAGCGCCAGGAAGAGCGTCGAGTACGCCAGCGTCCCAACCACACTCGCCGCGGCCAGGGCCAGGCCCAGGCGCACCGACTCGGCGAGCACCCCGGCGGCGTACATCGGAATCGCCACGGTCACCGCCGTCACGGCGACCGCGACGGCCAGCTTGGAGACCACGATCTGCCAGCGCGGGGTCGGCTTGCTCAGGATGTGGACGACGGTCCCGTCGTCGATCTCGGAGCCAAGAACGCCGGTGCCGACGACCAGCGCGACGACCGGCAGTACGACGGCCACGCCCAGCCCGATCAGCACCGGCGGTGCCCAGTGCCGGGGGTCTACCCCAGCGGAACGGGCGAGCGCAGCCAGCGCGATCACCAGCACCGGCAGCGGCAGCAGGAACAGGAACCGGCGGCGCCCGAAAAGGCCACGCGCGGTCATCCAGATGATGGTCGCGTTCATGAGGGCTCAGGCCTCCACCAGGTAGGAGAACACGCTCTCCAGGGACTCGTCGGACGGCAGCAGCCGGCGCACCCGTACGCCCTGAGCCAGCGCGATTTTCGGCAGCGCCCGGGTGAAGCTGCCGTAGTCGCCGGCCCGTACGGTCAGGCCGGTGCGGTCGATGTCGACGCCGTTCACCGATGCCTCCCCCATCAGCGCCACGGCCAGCCGGCGGTCGTCGCTGGAGTGGATGGCGAAGACGTGGGGTCGGTGGGTCATGAGCCGCCGGATGGTCCGGAAGTCACCGGAGGCGGCGAGGCGGCCGGCCACGATCACCTGCACCGTGCCGGACACCTGCTCGACCTCTTCGAGGATGTGCGAACTGAAGAGGATGGTCCGGCCGGCGTCGCCCAGCCGGTGCAGCAGATCCATCATGTGCAGCCGCTGGCGCGGATCCATGCCGTTGAACGGCTCGTCGAGCAGCAGCACCTGCGGGTCGTGCACCAGGGCCGCGGCCACCCGGGTGCGCTGACGCATCCCCTTCGAGTAGGTGCCGATCCGCCGGTGCTGCGCATCGGTCATCTCCACCAGTTCGATCGCGCGCCGCGCCGCGGCCTCCGCCTCGGCCAGCCGGTGCAGCTTCGCGCTGGCCAGCACGAACTCGTACGCGCTCAGGAAGCTGTGCACGGCCTCCCGCTCACTGACCAGGCCGAGATGGCGGTAGATGTCGGGATTGCGCCAGGTGGAAGCGCCGTCCACGGTGACCGTGCCGCGGGATGGCGCGAGGAACCCGGCCATCATGTGCAGCAGCGTCGTCTTGCCGGCCCCGTTTGGTCCCAGCAGGCCGGTCACGCCCGGCCCCAGGGTCATGGTGACATCGTTGACGGCGACCACGTTGCCGTACCAGCGGGACACACCGCCGAGCTGCAGGTCGGTCATGACTGGGCGACCTTCCGGTAGCGGGCCAGCAGGAGCAGGACGCAGGTGGCCACCAGCGCGCCGGCCACGGCGGCGTAGACCGGTCCGAAGTCCCCGATCCGGATGCTGCCCTCCCCCTCGGTCGCCACCAGGTCGTGGAAAAGCCAGCTGCCGACGCCGGTCACCAGGGTGGACGGCGCGGCGAGGTAGGCGAGCTCGTTGACCGTGCGGGACGGCAGCACCGACAGCACGCCGACGACCGGCGTGGTCATCAGGAAGACGGCGACGATGCCGCCGTTGGCGAACGCCCGCTTGCCGGTCAGCGACGCGATCACCAGGCCGACGGACGCGAAGACCACCGCCCACAGGCCGGCGTAGAGCAGCGACGGCAGGAGATCGAGCAGCTCGTCCCACACCGCGCGCAGTCCACCGTTGACGGTGAACGCCGCGCCGATGAACATCAGCAGCTGCGGCCCGCCCAGCAGCAACCACACGGCGGTGATCAGGGCTGCCAGCTTCGCCAGCGGATAGTCCGGCCGGCTCATCGGCCGGGAGAAGTACAGGGGAAGGACGCCGCTGCGCAGGTCGCGGGAGACCAGTTCGGGGGCGGCGACCGCCACGAAGAAGATGACCAGCCAGCTCATCGCCTCGGCGAACTGCGCGTACGTCAGCGGCACCAGCCCGGTCTGGGCCCGGATCGCGACGAGCACGGCCGCCACCAGCCCGGTGATGCCCACGATGAGCCACGGGAAGATCTTGGCCTTGGCGCTGCGGCCCAGCCCGAAGGCGGTACGCAGGCTGTGGACGTAGAGCGAGCCGGCGACGTACCCCCGGCCCCGTCGGGGTCCGTCATAACGGTGGTATCCGATGTCGTGGATCACGCCGGCCGGCTCAGCCGCCGACGCCAGTGCGGTCGGCTCAGACATGTGCCACCTCCCGGTCGGCGAAGAGTTCGGCCACCGCGTGCCGACGCTGCTCCAGCCGGTGCAGCGGCAGGTCCAGGTCGGCCACCGCGGCCAGGATCAGGTCGTACGCTGCGTCGGGATCCGGCCCGGACAGCGGTACGAGCAGCTGCCGGCCGTCCCGCCGTGCCTGCAGCCCGAGGTTGGCCAGCCGCGCCGCCAGCGCCTCGACCCCCTCGGTGACCTCGACGGCCAGCACGTCGGTGGCGGACGTCATGGTGGCGACCCGGGCCGAGCGGAGGAGCCGTCCGGCGTCGATCGCGACCAGGGTGTCGCAGATCCGTTCCACCTCGCCGAGCAGGTGGGAGCAGACCAGTACGGAGATGCCGAACTCGGTGCCGATCCGCTGGACCAGGGTCAGCATGGCGTCGCGGCCGGCCGGGTCGAGACCGTTGGTCGGCTCGTCCAGCAGCAGTAGGTCGGGATCGTGCACCAGGGCCTGGGCGAGCTTGACCCGTTGCTTCATGCCGGTCGAGTAGCCGCCGATCTGCCGGTAGCGCTCCTCGTAGAGCCCGACGTGCCGCAGCGCCTCGGACGCCCGCTCGCGGGCGACGGTGCGCGGCAGGCCGCTCATTCGCCCGAGGTGGGTCACGAACTCGGCGGCCGACAAATCCGGCGGCAGGCAATCGTGCTCGGGCATGTAGCCGACCCGGGCCCGTACGGCGACCGGGTCGGTGACCGGATCGAGGTCGAGGACGCGTACCGCACCGGCCGTGGGTTCCAGCAGGCCGAGCAGGATCTTGATGAATGTCGACTTGCCGGCGCCATTCGCCCCGACCAGGCCGATGATCCCCGGTTCGACGGCCACCGTGAGCTCGGCGAGCGCGGTCACCCGGCCGCCGTAGGTCTTGCTGAGCGACTGGGTCGCAATCAGTGCCACCCGGCCATCGTAGTGACGTGCTGCACGCCGGGGATCCGGCGAAAACCCCGATGCCCCCCGCAGAGGGTGACCGATCGGGTAAGGCGTGGCGGCTCCCACGAGCATGCCGCTCCCCCGGCTGAGCCGCCGCCCGAGCGCCGGCGCACGCCGCCGGTGACTTGATGGGGTGGGGACCTCTCGACCGGATCGCGACCGGCTGCGAAACTGTGTGCCGACCGGCAGTTGGGGGTGACATGAGCGACGGGTGGGTGCTGCCCGGTGGGGTGCTGCGCGACGCGCCCACGTACACCCCACGCACGTACGAGCTGGCCGACCTGGAACTGTTGCTATCGGGGGCGTACGCGCCGCTGACCGGCTTCCTGGGCCGGGCCGACCTGGCCGCGCTGTCCCGCCGAGGCCGGCTGGCCGATGGCACGCCCTGGCCGGCGCCGGTCACGTTGACCGTGCCCGAAGGGCTGGTCGACGGGCTCGACCTCAGTAACCCGCTGCACCGCGCCCTCGTCCTCACCGACCGGGCGGGCGCCCCCGTGGCGCTCGTCGACGTGGCCGACATCCGGCCGGTGCGCAACGGCTTCGTCGGAGTCGGCGGGGAGGTGCGCCGCGTCGGCGCGGGCACCGCCGGCCCGTTCCGCCGCCTCCGCCGCACCCCGGACGAGGTGCGGGCGTTGCTGCCGCCGGGCCGGGTGCTCGGCGTCATCGCCGACCGGCCGCTGCATCGCCCGCAACTCGCCCAGATCGCCCAGGCGACCCGCACGCTCGCTGCGCACCTGTTGGTCCTGATCCCGGTGGCCGAGGTCGGGCCGGACGGCCTGCCGCCGGAGGTACTCGTCCGGGCCATCTTCGCCGCCCGGGACCGGATGCCGCCGGCGACGCTGGTAGCCGTACCGCTGGCGCGGCGTGGTGACGAGATCCGGGACGCGCTGCTGCGGGCCCGGGTGGCCACGGCGTACGGGGTGACCCACCTGCTGTCCATGGGAGAGACGCTGTCCGGTGCCGGACCGCGGGTGCTCGTGCCGCGGGAACTGGCCTACGACAACCGGGACGGCCAGTGGCGCTGGCTCGACGACATCCCGCCGCGGAGCCGGCGGCTGGCCCTGCAACCGGAGGAGATCGACGATCTGCTGGACCGGGGCTTCCCGTTGCCCGAGTGGCACACGCCGCCGGGCGTGGCGAAGGAACTGGCCCGGGCCCGGCCGCCGCGGCGTCAGCGGGGCCTGGTCGTCTTCTTCACCGGGCTGCCCGGCTCCGGCAAGTCGACCATCGCCCGCGGCGTCGCCGACGCGCTTCGGGAGAGCGGCGAGCGCACCGTCACTTTGCTCGATGGCGACGCGGTTCGCCGGGAACTCGGGGTCGGTCCGGGCGCCAGCCGGGCCGACCACGAAGTCGAGGTACGCCGGATCGGCTGGGTGGCCGCTGAGGTGGCGCGGCACCGCGGGCTGGCCCTGTGCTGTCCGGTCGCCCCGTACGCCGACATCCGTGCCGTCGCGCGACGGATGGCCCGCGACGCGGGCGGCGGCTTCCTGCTGATCCATCTGTCCACGCCGCCGGAGGTGTGCCGGCAGCGCGAGCACGGTAGCCACGGCGCCGCGTGGGCCGGCCAGCCGGCCGATCCTGCCGGCACTTCGGGCAAACCGGCGGGCGAAGGGTCGGCCGGCGACACGCCGTACGAGGCGCCCACCGACGCGGATCTGGTGCTCGACACCACCGACCGCACGGTGGAGGAGGGCGTGCAGGCCGTCCTGAAGCATCTGATCGAGACCGGCTGGGTCGAACCGCGGCTGCAGCCGGCCTGAGTCCGCCGCTCCGGGCCCGCTCCGGTACGCGTCGGGCCCGGGGGGCCGGCCGGCGCCGGGCCGCCGAAAACGCGCTCTACCGACGGGCGGGGCGTCGATTAAGGTCGGGCCCGTGGGGATCGCGGAACTGACGGTGCCCGTCGCCGACGGGGTGGCTCTGCGCGTCCGCCATCGGCCGGGTCACCGGTCACCGGCGTTTCTGCTGGTGCACGGGCTGGCCTCCAACGCCCGGCTGTGGGACGGCGTAGGCGAGCGGCTCGCCGCCGCCGGCCACCCGGCGTACGCCGTTGACCTGCGCGGCCACGGCGCGTCCGACCTGCCCCCGGACGGCTACGACACAGCCACCGCGGCGGCCGACCTGGCCGCCCTGCTGACCGCGCTCGACCTGCGCGAACCGGTCGTAGTCGGCCAGTCCTGGGGTGGCAACGTCGCGGTTCGGCTCGCCGCCGAGCATCCCGTCGGCGCGCTGGCGCTGGTGGACGGCGGATGGATCGATCTGGCCGCCGAGTTCGGTTCCTGGCCGGAGTGCGCGGCCCGGCTGCGGCCGCCCGACCTGGACGGTACGCCGGTCGCACAGGTGCGGGCGCACCTGCGCCGGGCTCACCCCGACTGGTCGGCCGCGGCCGTCGAGGCCACCGTGCACAACCTCCGGATCA
>DASVMV010000299.1:0-3365 GCA_036384155.1 Micromonosporaceae bacterium | reverse complement strand
GGCGCCTCGAAGGCCCGTCGGCGTCGGCGCGGCGGCCGGGGCGGCCGGCGCGGCTCGCCGTCCACCGGCGGAGCCGAGGCCGTAACCGAAGCCACGTCGCCGACGTCCTGACGGCTCAGACCATGCCGAGTTCCATGTTCGACCCGAGCCGGGTGCGCCGGTACCTCGAGCACACCCGCCGGACAAGCGGCGGCCGGAACTGGCCGGCGAGCTTCGACGACCGCCTGACGACCGCGCTGCCATCGTTCCGCGACGTGGTGCGGATGCTGCGACAGAGCGGGCCGCGGCTGGCCCGGCTCGACCACGCCACCCGGATCCCGGTCGACCGGCCGGCGGAACTGCCGCGCGCCCGCCCTGGGCAGACGCTGGTGACCTGGGTCGGCCACGCCACCTACGTGATTCAGATCGGTGGGCTGACCGTTCTCACCGATCCGGTATGGTCCCGGCGGATTCCGGGAGTCCGGCCCCGGCTGACTCCGGTCGGGGTCGACTGGGACGCGCTCCCGCCGGTCGACGCGGTGTTGATCAGTCACAACCACTACGACCACCTCGACGCGCCGTCCATTCGCCGACTGCCGCGGTCCACTCCGCTGCTCGTACCGGCCAACCTGGCCTGGTGGTTCCGGCGGCGGGGGTTCCGCAACGTGACCGACCTGGACTGGTGGGAGTTCCGGGAGATGGCCGGTGGCCCGGCCGCCGGTGGCGTCCGGTTCGACTTCGTTCCGGCCCACCATTGGAGCCGGCGCACGCTGACCGACACCAACAAGAGCCTGTGGGGCGGCTGGATGCTGACCGGCCCGGACGGCATCCAGGTCTACTTCGCCGGCGACACCGGGTATGGACACTGGTTCACGGCGATCGGCGAGCGATTCCCCGGGATCGACCTCGCGCTGCTGCCGGTTGGCGCGTACGAGCCGGAGTGGTTCATGCAGCCGGTCCACCTCAACCCGGAGGAGGCCGTGCAGGCCTGCCACGATCTGGGCGCGAGGCGGATGGCGCCCATGCACTGGGGCACCTTCGTGCTGTCGGCCGAGCCGGTCATCGAGCCGTGGGAGCGGACGGTCGCCGCCTGGTCCGCCGCGGCCCGGCCGCGCGTTGACCTGTGGGACCTGGCGATCGGCGAGAGTCGCGCACTCGATGGCCACCTGCCACCGCTGGCTATCGAGCCAGCGGCCGAGCGACCGGCCGGGCGACCGGCCGGGCGACCAACCGAGCCAGCGGCAGGCATACCCGTGGGCCTACCCGCGGGCGCCCCAGCCTCGGACCACCTACCCTCGGACTACCTACCCTCGGACTACCTACCCTCGGGCGATCCGCCCTCTGGCGACCCGCCGCCGGCCGATCCGGCGTTGTCGGCAGACACCCGCTGACGGCGGGACACGCGACATGCCCGAGGTACCGAGATGCCCGAAGTACTAAGCGAGGCGCTCGCCGAGGTGCGGCGTCTGCTGCTGGATCCCGCTCTGGTTCGGGCCGTGGCCGCTGGCCGCCGCCGGGGTGCCACACCCTCGGTGGCACGGGCCGAACTCCGTCCGGTGACGCTGAAGGACGGGTCGCGGCTGCAGATCGTCACTCATGACGGCCGCCGCCCCTACACCCGCAACCTTGCGCCGGGGCCCGAAACGGCCTCCGCCGTTGACGCCCTGCTGGCCGAGCCGTTCGGCAACTGGCATGTCGAGACCGCGACCGCCACGATGCAGCTGCGGGTAACCAAGAAGGGCGATGCCCAGGTCCACCGGGCGAAAGCCGACCGCCCGGTGGCGACCAACCAGCACGACCGGGAGCGGGAGCACCTGCTCGACCCGGGCGACCCCCTCTTCGCGGAGATCGGCGGCAGCGCGGCAAAACGACGTCAGGTCGATGCATTCCTGCGGGCGCTCGCGGCGACCCTGCCCGAGGCCGACCTCCCACGACCGCTGCGGATTGCCGACCTCGGCTGCGGCAACGCCTACCTGACGTTTGCCGCGTACCGCTACCTCACCGGTCGCGGCATCGAAGTGGACATTGTCGGCGTCGACATCCGGGCCGACCAGCGGGAGCGCAACACGGAGCTGGCGGGGAAGCTGGGCTGCGCCGACCGGGTCCGGTTCGTGGCCGGAACGATTCTCGATGCCGCGGTGCATCCCGCGCCGGATCTCGTCCTCGCGCTGCACGCCTGCGACACCGCCACGGACGAGGCCCTTGCCCGCGGGGTGCGCTGGGACGCCCGGTGGATACTCGCCGCGCCGTGCTGCCACCACGACCTGGCCGCCCAGTTGCGTCGGCAGCCGACCCCCCAGCCGTACGACCTGCTGACCCGGCAAGGCATCCTGCGGGAACGGTTCGCGGATGTGCTCACCGACTCGCTACGCGCCGGGCTGCTGCGGTTGCACGGCTACCGCGTCGACGTCGTGGAGTTCGTCGACTCCCGGCACACGCCGCGCAACCTGCTCCTGCGCGCCCGCCGTACCGGAGCGGCTCCCGAAGGCGGCCAGCGGGCGGAGTACGACGCGCTGGTGCGCGACTGGAAGGTCACGCCGCGCCTGCAGGAACTGCTGGCGGGCTGACCCTGCCCGGGCCGTCCGCCCGATCAGGGCACGCTGACCGTGAACTCCGCGGTGTGCACCGCACCACCCACCTGAACGTCGAAGAACAGGCGGTACCGGCCCGGGCCGGGTGCCGCCAGCCAGAACTTCACGGCCCCGCCAGCCAGTTGCGGCTCCGGGTGCACGTGCAGATAGCCGAGATCGCCGTCGCGCAACGCCACGAGGTGGCCGTACGCCCCGAGATAGGGCTGCAGGTCCGGCACCGGGCTGCCGCCGCGATAGACCCGGAAGAGCAACGGCTGGGTAGCCCCGATCTGCGGAGTGCCCTCGTACGCGACGGTGAGCCCATCGGCGCCGGCCTCCCTTGCCGGGGCCGGAAGGGGGCGGGGGCGGTAGTCGCCGGCCACCACCAGGTCGGTGCCCAGGGTCATCGCGGACCGCCGACCGTCGGCCGCCACGGCGAAGTCCGCGTACGCCCGCCAGACGCCCGGCGCCGGCAGCCGCAGCGGCACGGTCCAGGTGCCGTCCGCGGCCATGACGGGGTGCAGGTGCCGGTATCCGGAGAGGTCCCGCCGGACCACGACGAGGTGCATCGGCCGCTCGTGAACCACGGCGAACGACGTGACCGGCTGATTGTCCGGCCCAAGGATGCGATAGCGCAGCGCCTGGCTCTGACCAGCGGTCCAGGTCGTCGACACCGGCGCGAGCGTGTAGCCCTCCGCACTGAGCGACAACCCGCCGATCGCTGCGGCACCCCCGGTTCCGCTTCTCGCCGCGGCGCCGGCGGAGTGGTCGTGCGGAGCGGTGCCCGGCGGATGAGTGTGGTTGGCGGCTCCCGTC
>DASVMV010000298.1:0-4818 GCA_036384155.1 Micromonosporaceae bacterium | reverse complement strand
CGGATCCGACTGTCGCCCCGCCTGCGCCGGCGGCCACCAGCTCCCGGGCCGGCCGGTGGGCCAGCTGCGCGGTCCTGCGACGGCCGCCGGCCGCGAACGCCGCGGCATGGCAGATCATCGCGACCAGGTACAACATGATCGCGACGACCAGGAGCTGGGTGGAGAGTGCCTCCATCAGTCG
The DNA here is from genome assembly GCA_036384155.1 of Micromonosporaceae bacterium. Lineage (GTDB taxonomy): Bacteria > Actinomycetota > Actinomycetes > Mycobacteriales > Micromonosporaceae > DASVMV01. The sequence continues at coordinate 4,637 of DASVMV010000298.1, read as the reverse complement.
GTCCCTTCCTGCGCCCCGGTTGAGCCGCGTACCGCGGCCGGGTCGGTTGAGCCGCGTACCGCAGCCACGAGTTGGCGGAACTCCTCGGCGAATCCGGCGTAGTCGGTGCGCGGTAGTCCGCCGACCTCCATGAAGCTACTACCGTCGGTCGTGGACGCGCCGGCGGGTGCCCGAACGAGCCGGAACCACACCCGGCGCCGGCGGCCCGTCAACGACAGCATCAGGCCAGCCACCAGGACGCCGGCGCTCACCAGCTTGATCCCGCTGCCCGGATCGTGACGTATCGATATGCTGACGTAGGGCCGGGTGCCGAGGAACTCAACCTTCGTGCCGTCGTCGAGCGTCCACGCCTCGCCCTTTTTGATCAGCTTCGGCTGGCCCACCTGCTTGAGCTTGCCGGTCCGGATCTGCCGTTGGTCGAGCCGATAGACCGACCCGGGAATGCCCGCCTCCAGACCCAGGTCGCCGCGATAGGCGAAGAGCATCAGGGCCGGCGCCCGCTCCTCGGGGTGCTGTGAGCGGACGTACGGCGGGGAGTCCGGCGCGGTGGGCAGGTAGAGCCCTTCGAATGCGACCTGCCCGTTCGGATCGCGCTTGCCGGTGACCGGGTCGACGTTCACGTCCGGAAAGGTCGCCACGCCCTCGCTGGTGAGGCTGCCATCGCCGGTGTCCAGGAAGGGCGCGACGGTGGTCTGCGCCCGGCCGGTGTGGTCGGTGTACCGGATCATCGGGGCGTATCCGTGGCCCAGGAGGTAAACGTTCGCGCTGGCGAGCCGGAGCGGATCGTTGACCGAGAAGCTTTGCGTGCGCGGCTGCCGGCCCCCCTCGTCGACGGAGACCGTGGCCCGGAATGTCGTCGGCTGCCCGGACGCCAAATAGCTCGCGCGAAAATCGGTGAGCTCGAGGCAGAACCCCGGCAGGTCGGCCGGGCCGACCCGCGGCCCAAGGCCGCTCTCCGCGTACTGCTCCAGCGCATTGCAGAAGGCGGTGTCCTTGCCGGCCACCAGCAGGCGGTTGCCGTGCCAGCCGTACCAGGAACCGAGGGCGACGCCGACCAGGACGGCGATCAGCGCGATGTGGAACAGCAGGTTGCCGGTCTCCTTGAGGTAGCCCTTCTCGGCCGCGATGGTGTCGCCGCGGACCGCGACCCGCCAGCGCCGCCGGCGCAGCAGGTCGGCCACGCTCGCCAGATCACCGGCCGCGGAGTCGGCCCCCAGCACCGCGTGCTGCGGCAGCCGGTCCAGCCGCTTCGGCGCGGCCGGCGGCACGGACCGCAGCGCCCGGACGTGCTCGCGCAGCCGGGGCAGGATGCAGCCCACCAGCGACGTGAACAGCAGCAGGTAGATCGCGGAGAACCAGAACGAGGCGAAGACCTCGAACCCGCCCAGCCGGTCGAGCACGGGCGCGAGCGTCGGGTGTTTGGCGAAGTAGCCGCTGACCTGCTCGGCGCTGATGCTGCGCTGCGGCAGCACCGACCCGGGAATCGCCGCGACGGCCAGCAGGAAGAGCAGGACCAGCGCGGTACGCATGCTGGTGAGCTGGCGCCACGAGTTGCGCAGCAACGCCAGCGCAGGTTGGCCGCGGCGCGGCGGCGGGGCCGGCGGTGCCGCCCGGTCCTTGACGGCGGTCATCAGATGCCCACCTCGCCGACGCCGACAGCGGTCTGCAGCCAGATGACGAAGTCCTGCCACCCGCCGGTGAGCAGCGCCAGCCCGATCAGGATCAGCAGGGCGCCGCCGACCCGGGTGACCCACCGGCTGTTGCGGCGTACCGCCCGGAAGAGGCCCAGCAGCCGCTGGAAGCCCAGCCCGAAGGCGACGAACGGCAGGCCGAGCCCCAGGCAGTAGGCCACCGCTAGGACCACGGCTCGGTCGGTCTGCCCAGTGGTCGCGGCCATGAGCAGCACGGCACCGAGAGTCGGCCCGACGCACGGCACCCAGGACAGTGCGAAGACCGCGCCGAATACGGGCGCGCCGAGCAACCCGGCCGCCGGCAGCCGGTTGATCCGGAATTCGCGCTGCGTTCCGGGCAGCAGACCGAGGAACGCCAGGCCGAGCAGGATCACCAGGACGCCGGCCCCGATCTGCAGCGCCCGCCGGTGCGTGACGAGAGCGGTGCCGATTTCGGCGGCCAGGATCGCGACCAGCACGAAGACCACCGTGAAGCCACCGATGAACAACAGCGTGCCGGCCAGGACCCGGCCCTTGACCGCGACGGCCCGCGGCGGGTGTGCCGGATCGGCGGCCGGGCTCGCGACGGCGACCGTGCCCGAGTTGGGAAGCCCGCCCTGTGCTATCGACTTCGATAACCGGGGTCCCATCCTTGGACCTGCCTCGCGGCCCTCCAGGTCGGCGCCGGCCAGCCCGGTGACGTACGACAGGTAGCCGGGTACGAGCGGCAGCACGCACGGGGACAGGAAACTCACCAACCCGGCAAGCGCGGCCGCGCCGACCGCCACGATCAGCGGCCCGCTCCGAGCCAGTTCCGCGAACGTCTCGCCCATCAGCCCGACGCCGGCTGCTCGGCGGCCACCCGCTCGACCAGGGGGCGGAACTCGTTCGCGCGTACGGCGCGGCGGATCACCGCCGCGATCCGGCCCTGGCGGTCGAGTACGACGGTGGCCGGCGTGACGGTCGGCGGGATCTTGAATTGCAGCGCCAGGCGGCTGGACGGGTCGTACAGGCTCGGGTAGCTGAGCCGGCCCTGTTCGAATGCCCGGGCCTTGTCCCGACCGTCCTGCACGTTGATGCCGAGGAACCGCACGCCGGCGCCCTTCGTCGCCTGGTACGTGCTCTCCAGGTCGTCCGCTTCGGCGCGGCAGGGGGCGCACCAGGAACCCCAGAAGTTGACCACCACGACCTGGCCGCGGTCCTGTGCCAGGTCGTACCGACCGCCGTCGAGCAGTTCCCCGCGCAGGTCGGGCGCGGGCGGCCGGTCGCCGACGCCACATTCGATGACGCCGGCCGGCGTGGTGGCACATCGCGACTGCCAGTCCGGCTCGTTCCCGGAGCAGCCGCCGAGGGCCACCGCTGCGGCCACGCCGAGCGCCGCCGCAATCACCAGCCGCGCCCTCATCAGGCTCCCTTGGCCATACGGGCCGTCGGCGACATGGCCACGAGGTGTGCCGCGGGTTCCGAGTAGGCGACGCCGACCACCTTCGTTCCCTCGAAGTGGATAGACGTCAGGCTGGCCAACCCACACTGCCGCCGCCGCGGGTCGTGCCACAGTCGCTTGCGCTCGACGTACCGCCGCAGGGTCCAGATCGGCAACTGGTGGGACACACACACCGCTTCCCGGCCCTCGGCGGCCGTGCGGGCGGCGTGCACCGCGGCGAACATCCGTTCCGCGATGACCCGGTACGCCTCGCCCCACGACGGCGTCGTCGGATCGCGGAGCATCCACCAGTTGCGGGGATCGCGGAAGGAACCGTCGCCGGGCGAGACCCGCTTGCCCTCGAACCAGTTGGCGCTCTCGATCAGCCGCTCGTCGACCTCGACCGGCAGATCGAACTGCTCGGCGATCGGCTGCGCGGTCTCCCGCGCGCGCTCGAGGGGGCTGGCCACCACGTAACCGATGTCCCGGTCGGCGAGCCTCTCGGCGGCCGCCTTGGCCATCTGCACACCCAACTCCGAGAGCCGGTAGCCGGGCAGCCGGCCGTACAGGATCTTCTGTGGGTTGTACACCTCGCCGTGCCGCAGCACGTGCACCACGGTCCTGGCCACCGGCTACCCCTTCCGCCCCGCCGCAGCGGCCGCCGCCGCAGCGGCCGGCAACGCGGCGTCGATCTGATCCAGCGCGTCGTCGTCCAGGGCCCCGGAGACGAACCAGGACTCGAAGGCGCTCGGCGGCAGGTAGACCCCACCGGCCAGCATGGCGTGGAAGAACGCCGCGAACGCCGCGACGTCCTGGGTCCGCGCCGCCTCGTAGTCGCTGACGTCGACGCTCGTAAAGAAGATCGAGAACATATTGCCGGCGTACGACAGCTGGTGTGCTACGCCGGCGGCGGCCAGCGCGTCCGCGGCGAGCTTGCCCACGGTCGCGGCCAGGTCGTCGAGCCGGCGGTAGAGCGCGTCGTCGGCAAGCCGGAGCGAGGCCAGCCCGGCGGCACAGGCCAGCGGGTTTCCGGATAGCGTGCCGGCCTGGTACACCGGCCCAGCGGGCGCCAGCCGGGCCATGATCTCGGTGCGGCCACCGAAGGCTGCGGCGGGCAAACCCCCGCCCATCACCTTGCCGAACGTGAACAGGTCGGCGTCGACCGGGTCGATCCCGTACCAGCCCGACCGGGAGACCCGGAAGCCGGTCATCACCTCGTCGACGATCAGCAGCGCGCCGTGGGCGTGCGCGATCCGGGCCAGTTCCTGGTTGAACCCGTGGCGGGGGGCCACGACGCCCATGTTTCCGGCGGCGGCTTCGGTGATGACGGCCGCGATGTTCGGACCCTCGGCGGCGAAGGCCGCCGCCACCGCCGCGGGATCGTTGTACGGCAGGACGATGGTCTCGCTTGCGGCGGCACCGGTCACGCCGGGCGAGTCGGGCAGCCCCAGGGTGGCGACCCCGGATCCGGCGGCGGCAAGCAGCGCGTCGACGTGTCCGTGGTAGCAGCCGGAGAACTTGACGATCTTGGCCCGGCCGGTGAA
>DASVMV010000297.1:0-15614 GCA_036384155.1 Micromonosporaceae bacterium | reverse complement strand
CGCCCGGGCCACCGCCGGGGTTGGCGCAGCCGGCGGCGGGGTGGCCTCGGTGGAGTGGGTGGCCACACCCACCCTGCTGTCGGCCCCCGTACTGCTGGCCGCCGAGACGGTGGCCGTGGTCGCCATCGAGCTCAAGCTCGTCGGCGAACTCCACGAGGTGTACGGGACCCCGATCACCGGCGGCCCGATGCAGCGCGCCGGCACCTTGATCCAGTTGTGGGCGGGACAGCGGGGCATCAACCCGATGGTGCCCGGCGTCGGAGTGGGTGCGGTGCTCGGCACCGCTGCGCGTACCGAACTGCGTGACCGGCTCCTGCGGCGGTTCGGCCGCAACCTCACCACGCTCGGGCCGTTTCTGACCGGCGCCGCCGTCGCCAGCTACCTCAACCGGCGAGCGACGGTGGCCCTGGCCGAGCGGGTCCGCGGTGATCTGCGCCGACACCGCAAGGCGATCAGCGGGGCGGACGGTGGCTGAACGTGCCCGGCGGCGGCCGCACCCTCACCGGGGGCCGGGCGCCCGGCGGTCGCCCTTCGCCGGACCCCGCTCCGGGCGGGCGTCCCGGGCGGCGAGGATCGCCTGAGCCAGCCGTACCGGGTGGCGGGAGCTGACCACCCAGTAGGGGGTCGGGTCGTCGGGATCGGCGAGGACCACCTGCACCGCGCCCGCAATCCACGGGCGCTGCACGACAAACGCGTACGGATGCGCCCCGACGCCGAGCACCTCTCGGCGACCTGCGGCGTCCAGGGCAATGGCGTCGGCGACGACGGCCACCGGCAGCCGCGCGTCATCCACCAGCAGTTCGTCGTCCCGCACGGCGATCCGGATCCGGCCGAGCCACCAGAGCGCCGCCGCGACGGCCGGCAGCAGGGCCGCGAACGGCACCCAGGCCCGGGGGCCGCCCGAGCCCAGCCAGATCTCCGCTGCGAGCAGGACGGTCAGCGCCCCGGCCGCCAGCCACATCCACCAGGGCAGGCTCAGCCGCTCGGCGTACGGTGCCGGGTGCGACGGTGACGGTGCCACGTCGGATGAGGGTACGGCCCATCGGGTCAGCGTGAGCCGGCAGGATGGGCACGGTATCCGCCGCGCGTTGCGCGCCGACGAGAGGGAGCCGAGCGTGATTCATCCCGTGCCGGTGGCCGTGCACCGGCTCGACCCGGGCCTGCCGCTGCCGGCGTACGCCCACCCCGGCGACGCCGGCGCCGATCTGATGGCCGCCGAGGACGCCCATCTGCCGCCTGGCGGCCGGGCGCTGGTGCGCACCGGTGTCGCGATCGCATTGCCCGACGGCTTCGTGGGTCTGGTCCACCCGCGGTCCGGGCTGGCTGCGAGGCTGGGAGTGACCGTGCTGAACGCACCCGGTACGGTCGACGCCGGCTATCGCGGCGAGATCCTGGTCAACCTGGTGAACCATGACCGGCTGACGTCGGCGACGATCCGACGGGGCGACCGGATCGCACAACTCGTGGTCCAGCGGGTGGAACGGGCACACTTCCATGCGGTCGACGAGTTGCCGGTCTCCCCGCGGGGTGCGGGCGGGCACGGCTCGACCGGCGGGCACGCCGGCCTGGCCGGGCCGGTCCGGCCGAGGGATGGCGGAGCACAGGACGAGCGCGGCGAGCCACTTGCCCGAACGGAAGGCTGACCTGGTGATTTTCTCCCGACGAGGTAAGAGCGGCGGGCGGCACGCTCGGGACGAGCGGCACAGCCGGGACGGGCGGCACGCGGTCGCGTCCGACACGTCTGACGATGCCGGCCAGGAGCCGGGCCACGGCCCGTACGACGTCTCGCAGGCTCCCGCCGGGGGGCCGCCGCGACTTGACCTGGGGAGCCTGCAGATCTCCGCGGTCGAAGGGGTGGACATCCGGGTGCAGGCCAACCCGGACGGCGCGATCCAGCAGGTCGTCCTGGTACACGGCGACAGCGCTCTGCAGTTGCGCGTTCTTGCGGCGCCCCGTTCCGAGGGCATCTGGGACGAAATTCGGGATGAGACCCGCAAGTCCCTCTACGCCGAGGGCGTCGCCACCGAGGAGACCGACGGCGAGTACGGCCCCGAGCTGCGCGCCCGGGTACCCGCCGAGGGTGGCCTGACCGACCTGCGGTTCATCGGAATCGACGGGCCGCGGTGGATGGTCCATGGTGTCTACCAGGGCAGCGCGGCGAGCGATCCGGCGTCGGCCGGCCCGCTCGCCGAGTCCCTGGCCGGGCTTGTGGTCGACCGGGGGGACGAAGCCAAGCCGGTGCGTGAGCCGCTGCCCCTGCGGCTGCCTCGTGAAATGATCGAGCCGTCGGAGCCGGGCCCGGCCTGACAGTACGGTCCGGCCGAGGTCGGGCCGCCCGGCGTACGCTGGCCGGCATAGGCCCCGGGGGGGCTCCGCCCGCCCGGCAGGGGTAGGCCCGTCGAGGAGGGTGACACCGAGGTCATGGCGACCCAAGAAGGCCGGGCTTCGCTGCGCGGGTTCCTGCACCGGCTGACCGCGAGCGACGCGGAGCTCGAGGCGCAGGAGCTGCAACGGGAGAGCGCGGAATCCGGAGCGGTGCTGGTGGACCGGTGCCAGCGGGGGCAACAGGTGTCGGTTTCCGGCCGGCTCCGTACGGTTGTCTACACCCCGCGCACCAACCTGCCCACGCTGGAAGCCGACCTGTACGACGGTAGCGACGTGGTGACCCTCGTCTGGCTGGGCCGGCGCCACGTGGCCGGCATCGAGCCCGGGCGCCAGCTGACGGCCCGCGGCCGAATCGCCATCCGGGACGACCGCAAGGTGATCTACAACCCGTACTACGAGCTGGAGGGGTCCCGGTGACGGAACCGCGGCCGACCGGAATGCCCGACCGGCTCGCCGACGAGGTCGTCGAGGAGCAGGACCTGCACCGGCTCCACGAACCGGGCGCGGGCACCGAGGACCGGCTGCCCTCGCTGTCCGAGCAGATGGCCGAGCAACTGGGCGGCTGGCGCGGACTGCTCGAATCCAGCATTCCGGTCGCCGTCTTCGTGCTGGTCAACATTGTGACGGGGCTGTATCCGGCGATCGCCGGTTCGGTGCTGACCGCGCTCGCCATCGCCGCCGTACGACTGGCCCGCAGACAGCCGGTCCGGCACGCCGTCAACGGGCTGCTGGGCATCGCGTTGGGCGCGTTCCTGGCGTACCGGTCCGGTGACGCCAAGGATTTCTACCTGCCCGGGATCTACCTGGCGTTCGGCCAAGCGGCCGTGCTGTTCGGCTCGGTGGCGGTACGCCGGCCACTGATCGGGTATGTCTGGGCGATCATCGCAGCCGGGGGCAAGCACGCCTGGTTGCGCGACGCCCGGCTCTACCGGACGTTCGTGTGGCTCACCGTCGCCTGGGCGGTTTCCCTGATTGTCCGCGGCGGGGTGCAGGGCATGCTCTTCCTCGCCGACCTGGACGATCTGCTCGGGCTGGCCCGCATCGGCCTGAGCTGGCCCATGTACGTCGGGATGGTGGGGCTGACCGTCTGGGCGGTGCGGCGGGCCACCCGGGGCCGGCCGGAGCCGGTGACCGGCTGACGGCCCCCCGGGGGCGCCGACCGCGTGCGTCAGCCGATGCTCCGGGTCCGCTCGACGCTGTCCGGCCCCAGCATGACTTCCCGGACGGCCTCCTCGACCTCGGCCGTGCAGACGAAGATGAGTTCGTCGCCGGCGTCGATCGGGTCGTCCGCCGTGGGCACCAGCACCCGCTTCCCCCGAACGATCGCCACCAGCGCGCTGTCCCGCGGCAGCGGTACGTCGTGGATGGGGTGACCGACGTACGGCGCCGTTGGCGGCAGCGTGATCTCCACGAGGTTGGCCTCGCCCTGCCGGAATGTCATCAGCCGGACGAGATCGCCGACGGTGACCGCCTCCTCGACGAGGGCGGCCATGACGCGGGGCTTGCTCACCGCCACGTCGACGCCCCACTGTTCGGTGAAGAGCCACTCGTTTTCCGCGCGGTTGACCCGGGCGACCACGCGGGGAACGGCGAACTCGGTCTTGGCCAACAGTGACACGACCAGGTTGACCTTGTCGTCGCCGGTGGCGGCGACGACGACGTCGCAGCTGGCCAGGTCGGCCTCTTCGAGGCTGGACAGCTCGCACGCGTCGGCGAGGACCCAGTCGGCGTCCGGGACCCGCTCCGGCCTCAGCATCGACGGCTGCCGCTCGATGAGCATGACGCGGTGACCGTTCTCGATCAACTCCTGGGCGATCGATCGTCCGACGTTTCCGGCGCCCGCAATGGCGACGCGCATGGTCACTCGCCCCCTTCGGGCGGCGCGGCCGCCCCCGTCGTCACGTCGCCGGAGATGTCGTCGGTCACCAGCAGGTACACCTGGTCGCCTTCCTGCAGCACGGTGGATTTCGTGGGCAGGGTGGCGATGCCGAACCGGGTCAGATAGGCGACCCGCGCACCCGTAGCCTCCTCGAGGCTGCGCAGCGGATGGCCGACCCAGGCGCGGTGCACCGGCACCTCGACGATCGAGACCGTGCTGGTGGCGTCGCGGAAGATCTCGTCGTGACCCTCGGGGATCAGGTGCCGGAAGATCCGGTCCGCCGTCCAGCGCACGGTCGCCACCGTCGGGATGCCGAGCCGCTCGTAGACCTGGGCGCGGCGCTGGTCGTAGATGCGAGCCACCACCCGCGAGACGCCGAAGGTCTCCCGGGCCAGCCGCGCCGAGATGATGTTCGAGTTGTCACCGCTGGACACGGCGGCGAACGCGTCGGCCCGCTCGATTCCGGCCTGGCGCAGCACCTCGCGGTCGAACCCGATGCCGGTCACGGTCGTACCGCGGAAGTCGGGGCCCAGCCGGCGGAAGGCATCGGCGTTCTGGTCAACCACGGCGACCGAGTGGTTACGCGCCTCCAGGTTGTGGGCCAGGGTGGAGCCGACCCGCCCGCAGCCCATGATCACGATGTGCACGTTGCTCCCCTCCGGGGCGTCGCCGTCGAGCGCTGACCGGCGCCACCGGCTCCAAGCCTGCCATCGGCGGGTCGTCGGCGCCGACCGACGGTACCGCGCGCCGCGACATCCCGGTTGATCGCCTCCCGAGAGCGGCCGGCGTCCACCAGACGTACTCTTGGCGCTTGTGGCGCGACCCACCTCCCTGTTGAAGCGGCTTCTCGTCGGCCGGCCGTTCCGTTCCGACCGGCTGCAGCACACCCTGCTCCCCAAGCGCATCGCCCTTCCCGTTTTCGCCTCCGACGCGCTGTCCAGCGTGGCGTACGCGCCGGACGAGATCCTGCTGACGCTGTCGATCGCCGGTGCGTCCGCGTACTTCTATTCGCCGTGGGTGGCGTTGGCCGTCGTGGTCGTCATGCTCACCGTGGTCGCGAGCTATCGCCAGAATGTCCACGCCTACCCGTCGGGCGGCGGGGACTACGAGGTGGCGACGGTCAACCTCGGGCCCCGCTTCGGGGTGGGGGTGGCGAGCGCCCTTCTGGTCGACTACGTGCTGACCGTCGCGGTGTCGGTGTCGTCCGGCGTAGCCAACCTCGGGTCCGTCGTGCCCTTGGTCGCGACGCACAAGGTGGCGATCGCGGTTGCGGCGGTCGCCATTCTCACGGCCATTAACCTGCGTGGGCTCCGGGAGTCCGGTACGGCCTTCGCAATTCCCACGTACGGCTTCATGATCGTGATCCTCGGCATGCTGCTCACCGGTGTCATCCGCATCTTCGTTCTCGGCGAGGACCTGCGGGCCCCGAGCGCCGACCTGCAGGTCCAGGCGGAGCACAGCGTGACCGGATTCGCCCTGGCGTTCCTGCTGCTGCGCACGTTCTCCTCGGGTTGTGCCGCACTCACCGGCGTCGAGGCCATTTCCAACGGGGTCCCGGCCTTCCGTAAGCCGAAGAGCCGGAACGCCGCGACGACCCTGCTGATGCTGGGACTGGTCGCGGTCACCATGCTGGTCGGGATCGTCGGCCTCGCCCGGGTCACCGGCCTGCAGTACGTCGAGAACCCCGCCGCGCAGATCGTGTCGGCGCCGGCCGGTTACGTGCAGAAGACGGTGACCACCCAGCTCGGCGAGGCGGTCTTCGGGTCCGGCTCGGTGCTCCTCTACGTGGTCGCCGGGATGACGGCGCTGATCCTGTTCCTCGCCGCCAACACGGCCTTCAACGGCTTCCCGGTGCTCAGCTCGATCCTCGCCCAGGACCGCTACCTGCCCCGTCAGCTGCACACCCGCGGCGACCGGCTGGCCTTCTCCAACGGGATCCTGCTGCTCGCGCTCTTCGCGGTCGTGCTGATCGTCGCGTTCCAGGCCGAGGTGACCCGGCTGATCCAGCTCTACATCGTCGGCGTCTTCGTGTCGTTCACACTGTCGCAGGCCGGGATGATCCGGCACTGGAACCGGCTGTTGCGTACGGAACGGGACCCCGCGCTGCGCGCCAGGATGCAGCGTTCCCGGGCGATCAACACCTTCGGCATGGTGATGACGGGCACGGTACTGATCATCGTCCTCGCCACGAAGTTCCTCCTCGGCGCGTGGATCGCCATCGTCGCGATGGCGGTGATCTACGTCCTCATGCTGGCCATCCGGCGCCACTACGACACGGTCGCCGCCGAGTTGACGCCCGCCGAGGGCCGCGCCGTGCTGCCCGCCCGCAACCACGCCATCGTGCTGGTGAGCAAGGTGCACCTGCCCACCCTGCGGGCGGTGGCCTACGCGCGGGCCACCCGGCCGGACACGTTGACGGCGGTCACGGTCAACGTCGATGACAAGGACACCCGACAGGTGCAGGCCGAGTGGGAGCGGCGGGACATCCCGGTGCCGCTGACGGTCATCGACTCGCCGTACCGGGAGATCACCCGGCCGATCATCAATTTCGTGGCGTCGCTCCGCCGCGAGTCGCCCCGCGATGTGGTGACCGTGTTCATCCCCGAGTACGTCGTCGGCAAATGGTGGGAGAACCTGCTGCACAACCAGAGCGCGCTGCGGCTCAAGGGGCGGCTGCTCTTCGAGCCGGGCGTCATGGTGACGAGCGTCCCCTGGCAGCTGGAGTCCACCGCCGCCAAGAACCTGCACCGGTTCGACGCGGCGCTCAGCCGCGGCCCGGCCCGCGGTCCGCGTGCGGCCGGTCGCCTCGGCGCCCTGGCCCGGACCGGACCGTCCACCCCTGGCACCGACGAGCCGGACGGGCCGGCGTCCGGCGAGCCGTCTGACGGGGGCGGCGCAGCGGCGCATGACCGGTCGGAGTCTGGCGGCGCGGGCGAGGCGGTACCGCGGCGGTGACGCTCGCCGAGGGAGACCGGCTCGAGCTCACCGTCGGCCCGGTGGCTCACGGCGGGCACTGCGTGGCCCGACACGAGGGCCTCGTGGTGTTCGTCCGGCACGCGTTGCCCGGCGAACGCGTCGAGGCGGAGGTGACCGAGGTGCGCCGGGCGTACCTGCGGGCCGATGCCGTCGCCGTCCTCGATCCGGCTCCCGACCGGGTGCCGCCGCCGTGTCCGTACGCCCGGCCGGACGCCTGCGGCGGCTGCGACCTGCAGCACGTTGCGCCGGCCGCGCAGCTGCAGTGGAAGACCGATGTCCTGCACGAGCAACTGCACCGGCTGGCTGGCCTGTCTCCGGCCGAGGTGTCCGAGCTGTCCGTGCGGGTGGAGCCGCTCCCCGGCGGCCTCCTGGGCTGGCGCTCACGGATGCGGTACGCCGTCGACGCGGCGGGCCGGGCGGGGCTGCTGAAGCACCGGTCGCATGAGGTGGTGCCGGTGGACCGGTGCCTGATCGCCCATCCGGCGATCCAGGAGCTGCCCGTGCTGACCTCGAGCGATCGCCGGTGGCCGGACGCCGACGCGGTGGAGGTGGTCGCCTCGTCGGTCGGTGACCTGGCCGTGCGGGGCGTCTCGGGCGGGGCGACCACCACCGCGGAGGGCGCGGAACAGGTGCGCGAGGCCGCCGTGGGGCGGCAGTGGACGCTCCCCGCTGAGGCGTTCTGGCAGGTGCACCCGCTGGCCGCGGACACCCTGGCTGCCGCGGTGCTCGACCTGCTCAGGCCGCTGCCCGGCGAGTCGGCGTGGGATCTCTACGGCGGTGCCGGGCTCTTCGCGGCGGCCCTCGCCGCTCGGGTCGGGCCGTCCGGCCGGGTGACGCTGGTCGAGGCGGCACCGTCGAGTCAGCAGGCGGCCCGGGAAAACCTCGCCGACCTGACCCAGGTCGAGGTGGTGGCCGCGCGGGTGGAGACCGCGCTGTCCCGCCGCCGGATCGCCGGACCGGTCGATCTGGTGGTCCTGGATCCGCCGCGAACCGGGGCCGGCGTCGAGGTGGTGCGTTCGCTGGCCGGCTGCCGCGCCCGGGCGATCGCGTACGTCGCCTGCGATCCGGCCGCCTTCGCGCGCGACGTGCGGGCGTTCCGGGTCGCCGGGTGGCAGCTGGCCGCCGTCCGGGCGTACGACCTCTTCCCGATGACCCAGCACTTCGAGTGCGTGGGGCTGCTGGTGCCGGCCAGTGTTGGGTGAGCTAGGCGAATCCTCGCCCCCGCTGCGGTCGGGCGCGGTCCCGATAGACTCTGCCGACATGAGTGTTCAAGAGGGTCCGTCCGGCGTCGGCCGCCTGCTGCCCACCGTCCGGGGTCCGCAGGACGTGAAGCGGATGTCTCCCGAGCAGCTGACCATCCTCGCTGCGGAGATCCGCGACTTCCTCGTCGCCAAGGTCTCCCGCACCGGCGGCCACCTGGGACCCAACCTCGGTGTGGTGGAGCTCACGCTCGCCCTGCACCGGGTCTTCGACTCGCCGCGGGACCGCTTCCTCTTCGACACCGGCCACCAGGGGTACGTGCATAAGATCGTCACCGGCCGCCAGCAGGGCTTCGACCTGCTGCGCCAGCGGGGCGGGCTGTCCGGCTATCCCAACCAGGCCGAGAGCGAGCACGACCTGATCGAGAACTCGCACGCCTCGACCGCGCTGTCGTACGCCGACGGCCTGGCGAAGGCGTACGCGGTGCGCGGCGAGGCGCGCAACGTCGTCGCGGTCGTCGGTGACGGCGCGCTCACCGGCGGCATGTGCTGGGAGGCGCTCAACAACATCGCCACGGCCGGTAACCCGCTGGTCATCGTCGTCAACGACAACGGCCGGTCATACGCGCCGACGATCGGCGGACTGGCCGACCACCTGTCGGCGCTGCGCCTCAACCCGGGCTACGAGAAGGTTCTCGACCTGGTCAAGGACGCGCTCGGCGCGACACCCCTGGTCGGCCGGCCCCTGTACGAGGCGCTGCACGCGGTCAAGAAGGGCATCAAGGACGCGGTCGCTCCGCAGGCCCTCTTCGAGGACCTGGGCATCAAGTACGTCGGTCCGGTCGACGGGCACGACCTCTCCGCCGTCGAGCACGCGCTGCGGGCGGCCAAGCGATTCGGTGGACCGGTCATCGTCCATGCGGTGACCCGCAAGGGCTACGGCTACCGGCCTGCCGAGGAGGACGAGGCCGACTGCCTGCACGGGCCGAGCAGCGCGTTCGACATCGAAACCGGCAAGCTGCTGGCTGCCCCGTCGGTCAAGTGGACCCACGTCTTCGCCGACGAGCTGGTCGCCATCGCCGACGAGCGGCCGGACATCGTCGGGATCACGGCGGCCATGGCCGAGCCGACCGGCATCGCCGCCCTCGCCCGTAGGCATCCGCACCGGGTCTACGACGTGGGCATCGCCGAGCAGCACGCCGCCACCTCGGCCGCCGGCCTGGCCATGGGTGGCCTGCACCCGGTGGTGGCGGTCTACGCCACGTTCCTCAACCGGGCCTTCGACCAGGTGCTGCTCGACGTGGCCATGCACAAGCTGCCGGTGACCTTCGTGCTGGACCGGGCGGGCATCACCGGCCCGGACGGGCCCAGCCACTACGGCGTCTGGGACATGTCGGTCTTCGGCGTGGTGCCGGGCCTGCGGATCGCCGCCCCCCGGGACGCGGCCACGCTGCGCGAGGAGCTGCGGGAGGCGGTGGCCGTCGACGACGGTCCGACCATCGTCCGGTTCCCCACCGGTTCCGTCCCGGCTGATCTTCCCGCCGCCCGCCGGCAGGGTCCGGTCGACGTGCTGGCTGAGGCGGCGCGCACCGACGTGCTCCTCGTGGCGGTCGGCGCGTTCGGCCATCTCGGTGTCGAGGTGGCCAGCCGGGTCGCCGAGCAGGGTTACGGCGTTACCGTGGTCGACCCACGCTGGGTCCGGCCGGTCCCGGCCGAACTGGTATCCCTCGCCGCCGGGCATCGCCTCGTGGTGACCGTCGAAGACGGCGTACGGGCCGGTGGCGTCGGCGACGCGCTGGCCAAGGCGATGCGGGACGCCGACGTCCGGGTGCCGCTGCGCGACGTGGGCGTGCCGGCCGCCTGGCACCCGCACGGCAGCCGCGCCCAGATTCTCAGCGACCTCGGCCTGACCGCGCAGGACGTGGCCCGGGACATCACCGGCTGGATCTCGTCGCTCGACGAGCCGGTCGACCCGGTGCGACTGCGCGCCGCCGACGACGACGCCGCGGCCCGCGGCTGATCCGCAGCCGCTGCTGTTAGCGTCCAACCTCGACCCGCGGCCCGGGTAAGGTTGGGCCCATCCTGGTCCGGCAACGGATGGGGGTGGGTCGTATCGCAGTCATCGACCTGGGCGAGGTTCCCGCCGGGCAGGTTTTCGACGAGGCTCAGCCCCGCCGTGGGCCGCGCCGCCGCTGGACCATGGCGGCGCTGGTGCTTATTGCCGCCGCGTCGACCCTCGCCGCTGGCGAACCCCTGCAGCGGCCGCTGCCGACCGCGGTGCTGGACGTGCCCGGCGACGTGCAGGTGCTGGTCAACGGCGACCGGCTCTTCGTGGTCCAGCCGTTCGCGTTGTCACAGGGCCGTGGCGACGGCCGGTACGTCATGGCGTACCACCTGATGGACCTGAAGCGGCTCTGGCGGGTTGAGCTTCCGTTGGGCGGTAACGTTTACGGGCTCAGGATGCTGGATGACGTCCTCGCGCTCACGGGAGACCCGTCGCAACCTCCGGGGAACGAGGGTCCGGGCAGTGGGGCAGGTGAGGGCACCGCCGCGGGCCCGGAGACGGTCGGGCTGGACCCCGCGACCGGAGCGATGGTGTGGCGGCACAAGGGGTTCATCGAGACCGCGACCCCCGGCGGTCGGCTGATCCTCTCGACCGAGATCGGCGACCCCAGTGCCATTCCGGCCGACTCGGGGCCCGGCCGGACGCTGCGTGCGGTGACCGGCACGGGAAGGCTTGTGTGGTCGTATTACCCACCGCCCGGCGCGCTGCGGTCCTACCGGTGGGAAGGAGACAGGGTAACGCTGCTCGCGGTGCTGCGGCCGGACGGCAGGGTGGAGCTGCGCGACACGGACACCGGAGAGCTGCTCCGGACAGGACGGATCGGTCCGCTGGATCAGGACGCGACAGCCGGCCGTTACGTCGAGATCATCGGCGACCTGCTGCTGTTGCGCGAGGGGTCGGAGGTGCGCGCGTACGGGGTCGAGCGTCTCGACCTGCGGTGGCGGTTGCCATTCGAACCCGGCCACGAACCTTGGTTCACCGCGTGTGGTGCGGTGATCTGCGCCTGGGGGGAGGGCGGGCTGAAGGCGATCGACGCGGGCACCGGCCGGGTCCGGTGGTCGGATCCACGTTGGACCGAGAGCTTCGGGTCCGGCAGCTCGCTGATCGTGACGGACTTCGACCCCCGGCGTGGCGAACAGACGGTGGTGGTCGTCGACCCGAACACCGGTCGGGTGGAGCGCGAGCTGGGGCGCTGGCATGCGCCCGTCACCGTCGACGAGTCAATCGTCGCCCTGCGGTTCGACTCCACGCGGGTCCTGGTTGCTCGACTCGACGCCGCTCACGGGATACGGCTGGTCGGCGTGGTAAGCGACGTCGTTGGTCCGAGCTGCTCGGTGCGACTGCGCTCCATCTGGTGCCGCCGTAGCGACAGCACCCTCGGGATATGGCGCCTGCCCGGCTGATCCTCGCCCGTTTGCCACCGGCCCAGCTACATCCGGGTCGCGGGTAGGGTTGACCAATCCTGGTCCGGTAACGGGTGGGGGTGGATCGCATCGCGGTCATCGACCTGGGTGAGGTTTCCGCCGGGCAGGTTCTCGACGACCCTCCGGCCCGCGGCTGGCCGCACCGGCGCTGGGCGTTGGTTGCGGTGGCCCTGGGTCTGGTGCTGGGTACCGCGGGCGGCAGTGCGCCCGTGCCGCGGCCGCTGCCGATGGCGGTGGTCGACGCGCCCAGCGACCTGATCACCGTGCACGTCGTCGGCGACCGGATCTTCGTGGCCGACGCGCCGGGGCCGGGTGAGCGCTCCATCGCCGGTTACCGGCTGATGGACCTGGAGCCGCTCTGGCGGGTCGACCTGCCGATCGGCGGCCAAACGACCGGGCTCGCCCTGGCGGGGGACACCCTGGTGCTGATCGGTGAGCCGCAGGCAATCGGGCAACCCGACGGTCAGCTCGCGGTGGAACCCGACATCGTGGGGCTCGATGCGGCGACCGGCGCGACGCGGTGGCGCCACCGAGGCTTTGTGGAGGGTCCGACCCCGGGCGGCCGGCTGCTGGTGTCGGTCCGACCCGCGGGGCCGGGCGGCGACCCACCACCCGGCGAGCTCATGACTGTTCGCGCGCTTTCCGCCGACACCGGTGATGTCGTGTGGTCGTACGATGCGCCCGCCGGCGCGCTGATGGCAAACCACTACGACGGCCCGAGGGTGGCACTCCTCGGCGTACTGCTGCCAACCGGCCGATTCGAGTTGCGAGACGCGGACACCGGTCAGATCCTGCGGTCGGGCCAGATCGACGTGGCCGCGGCGACCGCCGGCCCGGAACATTACGTCGAAATCGTCGGCGACTTCCTGGTGGTGCGGGAGACGTCGCGCGTGGCGGTGTACGGCCTGGACCGGCTGGACCTGCGTTGGACGATTCCGGTGCGGCCGGGCCAGGACGGCGCCGTGTCCTGGTGCGGTCAGCTTCTCTGCCTGAACAGTCAGAACTGGCAAGGGATCTCGGCGCTCGATCCGCAAACCGGTCGGATCAAGTGGTCCCAGCCCCGTTGGTCGACCGTGCAGCCTGCCGGCGAGCACCTCGTGGCGGTCGAGTCCGACCCGCAACGGGACGGTCAACATGTGGTGGTGATCGATCCGGAGACCGGGCATGCGCGGCGTGACCTGGGTGCGTGGCAGGGACTCGACTGGACCGCCGACTCGATCACCGGAATGCGGTTCGACCGGACGGAAGCGCTGGTCGCTCGACTGGACCCGGCACGCGGCGTCCGGGTCCTGGGCGTCCTGCACGACGTGAGCCGCGACTGCTGGATAACTGCCTCGATGCTGCTGTGTCGCCGCACCGACAACAAGATCGGGGTGTGGCGGCTGCCCGAGTGAGCAGGGCCGCCCGAGCCGTTCAGCAATCGCTTGACCGGCCGGGCTAGGTTTGTGTCCCGCGTGCGCGGGTCGCCGGAAGGAGGGCGTGGTGCGGGTCCTGGTGGTCGAAGACGAACGCCGCCTTGCTGACGCGATCGGGCGCGGGCTGCGGCGGCACGGGATGGCGGTCGACGTCGCGTACGACGGTTCGGCCGGACACGAGATGGCGTTTGTCACCCGGTACGACGTGGTGGTGCTGGACCGCGACCTGCCGGGGATGCACGGCGACCAGATCTGCGCCGACCTGGCGAGGTCGGGGGCGCTGACCCGGGTGCTCATGCTCACGGCGTCCGGGACCGTCGCGGACCGGGTCGAGGGTCTGCAGCTGGGCGCCGACGACTACCTCCCGAAGCCGTTCGCCTTCGACGAACTGGTGGCTCGGGTTCAGGCGCTCGGGCGGCGCGCCACGCCGGCCGCCCCACCGGTCCTCACCGTCGCCGACCTGGTCGTCGATCCGGCGCGCCGGGTCGCGACCCGGGCCGGCGTTCCGGTCGACCTGACCCGCAAGGAGTTCGGCGTGCTGGAGGTGCTGCTCAAGGCGCGCGGCGCGGTGGTGTCGACGGAGGAGCTGCTCGAGCGGGTGTGGGACGCCAACACCGACCCGTTCACCACCACGGTTCGGGTGACCGTGATGACGCTCCGGAAGAAACTCGGCGACCCGCAGCTGATCGAGACCGTGGTCGGCACCGGCTACCGGGTGCCGGACGAGGTCGGGCCCGCGGCGGCCAGCGGGTGACCGTCTACGGCCGAAGGGGGCGCCGCCGACTGCGTCCCACGCTTCGGCTGCGGCTGACCCTGCTCAACGGCGTCCTGCTGGTCGGCGCGGGAGCGATCCTGGTCGTGCTCGCCTGGTTCCTGGTGGGCGATGCGCTACGCCCGGCCGACGAACTGCGTCCGGGCACCACGGTCGGCCTGGCCGACGGCCGCACCGTCGACGCGCGGCAGTGGCAGGAGCAGGTCGTGGCCGGGGCCTCCCGCGAGCTGCTCGTCGAGGGCCTGCTCGCCCTCGTCGTGATCAGTGTCGTCGGAGTCGCCGGAGCGTACGCCGTGGCGGGTCGCGCCCTGCGTCCGCTGCACCAGGTGACCGCCACCGCGCAGCGGCTCGGCGAGGAGACGCTCGACCAGCGGATCCGGTACGCCGGTGCGGACGACGAGGTGGCCGAACTGGCGGGCACGTTCGACGCGATGCTCGACCGGCTCGCGGGCGCGTTCGAGGCGCAGAAGCGGTTCGTTGCCAACGCCTCGCACGAGTTGCGGACCCCGCTCGCGGTGATGCGTACGGAGATCGACGTCACGCTCGCCGACGAGGACGCGGATGTGACCGAACTGCGCCGGATGGCGACCGTCGTTCGGGAGGCCTCGGAGCGGGCGAACGGGCTGGTGGACGCGCTGCTGGTGCTGGCCCGCAGCGAGGCGCAGGCGGGCCGGCGGCTCACCCGCAAGGTGCCCGCTGATCTCGCGTCGGGAGCCCGTTCCGCCCTGTCCGCGATCCAGGCGGAGGCCGAGCGGCTCAAGCTCGATGTGACGACGAGCCTGGATCCGGCGCCGGTCGTCGGAGACCCCGGCCTGCTCGAACGGCTTGCCGGCAATCTGATCGAGAACGCGGTGCGCTACAACCACCTGCACGGGCAGTTGGCGGTGCGGACCGGGTCCGACGAGGTGCAGAGCTGGTTGGTGGTCCGCAACACCGGGTTCGAGATCGAGCCGGCGGACGTGCCCGGACTGTTCGAGCCGTTCCGGCGGGGTGGTCGCGAGCGCACCGGCGCGCGCGGTTCCGGGCTGGGACTGTCGATCGTCCGCGCGGTGTGCGACGCCCATGGCGGCACGGTCAGTGCGATCGCGCAACGGGGTGGCGGCCTCGCGGTAACCGTCACGCTGCCCGCGGCGCGGACCACTCCGGTCGCCAGCGGTTCCGCGCCCGTCGGTTCCGGACCGGCGCCCGGCCCGGGCGCCGTCCCCAAGCCGTGACCCTCTGCGGTGTCAGGCCGCCAGCTCCAGCTCGCGGGCCTGGCGCCGGACCGCCCGCAGCCGCGCCGTCGTGATGCCCAACTCCTGCGCCAACTCTTCCTCGCTGACCGTCGGCCGGTCGGCCTCGATCCGGGCCGCGAGCGCCGCCGTCTCGGCCACCGGGCGCCGGGTCCGGGCGGCGCTTTTCGCCGGCTTGTCCGCCGCGCTGAGGGTCGCTGCGCGACCGCTGGCCGGCGCGGCCACCAACGGGCCACGGGCCGGGGTCCCCTCCGCCCGTACGCCGGT
>DASVMV010000296.1:0-12778 GCA_036384155.1 Micromonosporaceae bacterium | reverse complement strand
GCCGTGGCGCCGATCGCGAGGCCGACCACGGCGACAGTGATCAGCACCACCGGCCAGGTGACGTACGAGAGGAGTACGTCAAGCTTCGCGAACCCGGCGAGGGTCACTCCCTGCTGCCCCTTGGCGACCGCGGTGTTCGGCAGCCAGAGTCCGAACATGTCGTGCCGGGCCAGCAGGAAAGCCCCCATGGGAAGGCCGAAGGTCAACACGCTGATCAGGCCTGCCCTTACCGAGGCCCAGAGCCGCTCGCGCGTGAGCAGGGCAAGAAGCAACAGCGGATACGCGCCGACGTACACCAGCCCGTCCGGGCGGGTCAGCGCGGCCAGCAGGGCGAGCGCGCCGGTGAGTACCGCCACCCGGGCCGAGGTCAGCCGATTGTCGGTCACGGCGCGCACCGTGACCGCGGCGAGGGCCGCAACGAGCAGGCCGTAGAGGGGGTTCTCCAGTCCGGACACGGCCCAGATCACGTACGAGGGAATGGCTGCCAGCCCGAGACCGGTGAAGAGCGTCGCGAGCCACGCGTGCCGGCCGACCAGGCCTCGAAACGCCCACCACAGGACCGCCAGGGTGCCCGCGAAACAGAGCGTCCCGAGGACCTTCGGTACTACCGCGTAGTCGGGCCAGCCGGCGACTGTACCGCCCGAGTCGAACAGTCCGACCCACTTCAGGGGGATGAACAGGGCTGTCCAGAGTGGATTGGAGACACCCTCCACCCGCGGGGCGCCGGCCTGCTGCACCACGCCGTGGCCGTCGGCGATGCTGCGGGCGTACGCGAAGGTGATTGCCGCGTCGTCCACGATCCACCGGCCGTACCGCAGTGCGTGCAGGCCGAACGCTCCGGTCGAGACCAGGATCGCGGCCAGACCCGGTAGGGCCGTTGTCCAGGACCGTCCCCGGGCCGCCCGGGGAACGCCGGTGTCCGCTGACTCGTCAACCGGCGCGGTGAGCTTCGGCGCGGTTGGCGAAATGTCCGAGTCCCGGGCCGACTCATCGACAACCGTGCCACTCATCGTGATCTCCTCAGATCGGTAGCCGGCGGAAGACGGGCCGGGGAAGGTGCCGCAGAGCGCTCATGACGAGGCGCAGTTTGCCTGGCACCCAGATGGTGTGCGCCCCGCTGCGGACACCGCGTACCACGGCGGCGGCCACGGCCTCCGGCGTGGTGGACAGTGGGGCGTCCGGGAGGTGTGCCGTCATCTTCGTCTTCACGAAGCCGGGGCGGACCACCAATACCCGTACTCCCGTACCGGCGAGCGAGTCGGCGAGACCGGTGTAGAAGGCATCCATCCCCGCCTTTGTCGAGCCGTACACGAAGTTGGACCGGCGGGGACGCTCGCCGGCCACCGACGAGAGAGCCACGATCGTGCCGTGCCCGGCTTGCCGCATGACCGTCGCCAGCGCCACACCGGCGCTGACCGCGCCCACGTAGTTCACGTTCGCTAGGGTGACGGCGGCCTCGGTGTCCTGCTCCGCGACCGACTGCTCACCGAGCAGCCCGAAGGCGACCACTGCCACGTCGATGTCGCCGGCCGCCGCGATCTTGGCAATGATCTCGCGGTGCTCGCCGGTCCGCTCGGCGTGAAACTCGACGATCTCCACCGTGGCACCCTTGGCCTGCAGCCGGGTCGCCGCCTCGTCCAGCCGCGCCGAGGGGCGCCCGGCGAGTACCACCCGCAGCGGCCGCGTCGCCAGGTAGCGCTCCGCTACGGCGAGACCGATGTCGGAGGTGCCCCCGAGCAGTAACAGGGTCTGCGGGTTGCCCAATGCGTCGATCACAACGCCAGCCTCCTAGCCAGGTCCGAGGTGAGAGTGCGATCCGGGTCGTACTTGTCTCGGACGGCCCGGAACTCTGCTAGCCGCGGATACATCGCGGACAGTCGATCAGGTCGCATCCGGGAGTCCTTGGCCAGGTAGATACGGCCGCCCGCGCCGACCACCAGGTCGTCGAGATGGTCCAACAACCGGCTGAGCCCCGGCAGTACCGGGATGTCGAGCGCGAGCGTCCAGCCCGGTTTCGGGAACGAGAGCATCCCGTGATCGCCCTCGCCGAACCGCTTGAGCACCGCGAGGAAGGACGCGTAGCCCGCTCGGGCGAAGGATTCGACCGCGGTACGCAGCACGTGCTCGGCGCCGAACGGCACCACGAACTGGTACTGGACAAACCCCTTGGGACCGTAGATACGGTTCCAATCCCGCACCCCGTCGAGCGGGTGGAAGAACGTCGCCAGTGGTTGGATCTCGTCACGCCGCTCGCGCGGCGCCCGCCGGTACCACATCTCGTTGAAGGCGGCGATGGTGTACCGGTTCAACAGGCCGGACGGTAGGAAGGGCGGTGCGGAGACCAGGGTGTTGGGTGCGAACTCCAGGGCGCGGGCACGCTGGGACACCGGCAGGTCCGCGCGGTTCGCGTGCCACCCTCGAGTCAGGACGCCCCGGCCGAGTCGCGCTCCCCGGCTAAGACAGTCGATCCAGGCCACTGAGTACATGTACCGATGGTCGGTACTGGTGAGTTTCTCCATCAGATCGTCGAGGTCGGTCGCGCGCTCGGTGTCGACCCGCATGCGTGAGCTTTCGATCGGCAGGAGCTGGACGGTGGCGCGCAGCACCACGCCGGTGAGCCCCATGCCGCCCGAGGTTGCCCAGAACAGGTCTGTGCCCTGCGCAACCGTACGTATCTCGCCGTCGCCGCAGAGCAGGTCGAATTCGCGGACGTGCCGGCTGAAGCTGCCGTGCACATGGTGGTTCTTCCCGTGGATGTCCGCGGCAATGGCGCCGCCTACTGTAACGAAACGGGTACCTGGGGTTACCGGCACGAACCAGCCCAGTGGGATGACCTCGCGCATCAACCGGTCGAGGCTGATTCCCGCCTCCACGACGGCGACACCCTCTTCCGGATCGATCCGCAGGATCCGGGTGCGGCTGGTCATGTCGATGACGGTGCCGCCGGCGTTCTGCCCCGCGTCCCCGTACGAACGGCCCAGTCCGCGTGCTGTGACGCCGCGGCGGCCCGCCCCGCGAACCAGCGCCGCAAGCGCGTCGTCGGCCGCGGCGGGTACCAGCGAGGCCGGGGTGGGCGCCGTGCGGCCCCAGCCGCTCAACGTTGTCATGCGGTTCACCTGCTCGGCGCTCAACTGCTGACTCCCACCAGCACCGTAACCAGCCACAGGGCACCCAACCCCTGTAAGGCTCGGTCGGAGAAGGCGATCTCCTCGGGCGCACCGGCCGAACCGCTGTCGACGTCCATTGCGTAGCGCAGGAGACCGAGCACGAAGGGCGCCAATGACAGGGGAGCCCAGGCCAGGCGGGTGCGGTCGTACATCTCGAAGGCCCAGAGGCCGTACGTGGTGATGGTGACCGAGGCGGCCAGTCCCCACACGAAGCGCAGGTACGAGGCGGAGTAGCGAGCCAGCGAGCGCCGGGTGCTCGCATTACCCGGACCGGCCATGTGGATTTCGCTGTACCGCTTACCGGCCGCGATGAAGAGCGAGCCGAACGACGCGACCATCAGGAACCACACGGACATGGGCAGCTCGGTGGCGACGCCGCCGGCCATCGCACGTAACAGGAAACCGGACGCGATCACGCCCAGGTCGATGACCGGCTCGTGCTTGAGCCAGAAGCAGTACGCGAGGGAGATCGCCGCGTATCCGCCCACCACGGCGGCGAAGGTCGGTGACAGCGTCACCAGACCGAGCACAACGCCGGCGGTGAGCGCGACGATCCCGGTGACGAGCGCGACGGCGGGTGGAACCACCCCGGAGGCGATCGGCCGATTCTGCTTCGTCGGATGGTTGCGATCCTCCGCCATGTCGCGGACATCGTTGATGAGATAAACGCCCGACGCGGTGATCGTGAAGGCGGCGAACGCAAGAGCCGTGTGGTAAATGACGTGCCGGTCGCCGATTTCTCCGGCGGCGAGCGGGACCGCCGCGACCAGGAGATTCTTGACCCATTGCCGGGGCCTGACCGCCCGCACCAGGCCCAGGAGGAGCCCGGGGAGCCGGGTGCCCGATTTAGCTACATCGCCCTTTTCGGTCGGCGTCTGGACGGCTGCGGACATCAGGCTCGTCGCCCAATGTCTGCCGGCCCGCCATCGGCCGGGGTGTTCCGGGCGAGCAGGCGTCGGGTGACTGCGCCGACTGTCGCGCCGATCGCGACACCGGCGGCGACATCGGAGGGATAGTGCACGCCCAGCAAGAGTCGGGACAGGGCCATCGCGCCCGCGATTCCGGTTGAGGTGCGGTGACCGAGCATAGGGGTCATCGCGACGGCGGCCGCGGTGGTCGAGCAGGCGTGTGCGCTCGGGAAAGAGAGTCGGCTCGGGGTGCGGGCAAGCGGGGGGAGGTCGTCGGAGAGTGGACGGGTGCGGCGCACGACGCGCTTCACCGCGACCCCGGCGGCGTGGGCGCCGATCGCGCCGACCGAAGTGGCCAGCCACTCCCGGCGGTGCGTGCGGTCCACGGCGGCGCCGACCAACCCCAGGGCGATCCACCCGGCGGCGTGCTCCCCGAAGTGGCTGAGCCCGCGTGCGCCGTCAACAACGACCGAGTGCGCCGAATAACGGCGGATCGCTCTGAGCGCGGCCAGTTCAACGTGTACGAGGCTTGGCAACTTTCCCCCTGATGGCTGCGGGTCGACGAGGGAGTATGCCACAACTGGCAATCCGCTACCTGAACCGAGTCGTGGACTCGACCATGGGCCGACGATTTGAACCGAGGTTCCTAGGGGAGCTTACGGCGTGTGCCGACCGGCACCAACAACGGCAACCCCAACGACCCACCGGCCCTGAAGCGCGCCGCAGCCCCCGGTGCCGAACGACCGTGCCCGGTCATCGCCCGGCGGTCACCGCGCCTCAGTGGCGGCCCGCTCGGCGACCGCCTGCTTGGCCCACCAGGCGCGGCCGGCCTCGGGCAGGTTGTCGATCGGGTCGTAGTACGGATAACGCCGGTCGAGGGCGTCGGCGTCGGCGGCCTCGATGGAAGTGCGGTAGTTCTTCGTCCAGTAGGAAATACCGCGCTCCCGGTCGTACTCGGTGACCATGTGCACCCACCGCTTGCCGACGAACGGCACGTCACAGACGATCCGCGGGGTGGCGTAGCCGGGCAGGTACCCCATGATGTCGTGCTGCAGCTGCTGCGCCTGCCACACCGGCACCCGCCAGTGCTCGGCGTTGGGGATCATGTCGCACATGTAGACGTAGTACGGCAGGATGCCGGCCTCGCCCTGCAGTGCGAAACAGAGGTCGAGCAGATCCGGCGACGTCGCGTTCACGCCGCGCATCAGCACGCCCTGGTTGCGTACGTCGCGAACGCCGACGTCCAATGCGGTCTGTGCCGCCTTGGCGACCAGCGGGGTGAGCGACTGGGCGTGGTTGACGTGCGTGTGGATGGCCAGGTTCACCCCGCGCCGCGCGGCCGTGCGGGCCACCCGCTCCAGCCCCTCCACCACGTCCGGCTGCAGCCAGTGCTGTGGCAGGCCCATCAGCGCCTTGGTGGCCAGCCGGATGTCCCGGATGGTCTCGATCTCCAGCAACCGCATGAGGTACGACTCGAGGTTTCGCCACGGCACGTTGGCGACATCCCCGCCGGACACGACCACGTCCCGTACCCCGGGATGCGCCTTGAGGTAGGCGATGTGGGCGTCGTACCGGTCGACCGGCTTGAGGGTGAGCTTGAGCTTGTTCACCGCCGGCGTCGAGTTGCCGACC
Source organism: Micromonosporaceae bacterium (assembly GCA_036384155.1). GTDB lineage: Bacteria > Actinomycetota > Actinomycetes > Mycobacteriales > Micromonosporaceae > DASVMV01. Next base: position 7,071 of record DASVMV010000296.1, on the reverse strand, counting down.
AGGTCCATGCGGGTGCAGTGCCCGCAGTACTGCGGGCAGGTCGACAGCAGCTCGGCGAGCACCTTGGTGGGATAGCGGTGGGTCAGGCCCTCGGCGACCCACATGTCGTGTTCGTGCAGCGAGTCGCGGGTGGCGTACGGGTGGGACGGCCAGTCGGTGCGCCGGTCGGAGGCGACCGGGAGCATGTAGCGGCGGATCGGGTCGGCGTAGAACGCCTCGGTGGTCACGTCGCCGGTCGGCGCCATCGTGTTGAGCATCTGCGGCGGCAGCAGCATCGACATGGTCGCGAGCGCCGCCTGGTCATCGGTGAGGTCGGCGTAGAAGGTCTCGCTGACCAGGTCGCCGAGCACGGCCCGCAGTTGTTTGATGTTCTTGATGCAGTTGACGCGCTGCCACTGCGCCGACTCCCATTGCTCCCGGGTGACGTGACGCCAGCCCGGGAAGCGGGTCCAGTCGGGCTCGACGAGCGGGCGCCGGCGGTATTCGTACGGCTGGGCGGTCCCGTGCGGTGCCGGGACCGCGGATGCCGCCGTCGTCTGGCGGGGCCGGGGAACGGTCTGGACCGGCTCGGTCTGCGTCACGGGTCCTCCTCTATGCGGACGTTCCGGAGCTGCCGGAACGCTACTGGAAGATATTTCGTTGAGGAACTATTCTGCCGGAAGTTTTACCGCCACGCGACTTGGCGGTCTGGCGAGCGTAGGGGAGGCTGCGATGACGTCACCGGTGGGACTGCACCGGGTGCTGGAGCCAGCCGGGGTGCTTCCGCAGGCGGCGTACCGGCTTGACGCCAGTCCCGAGATCGGGGTCGACGAGGTGCGGATCCGGATCGAGCGGCTGAACCTGGACGCGGCCAGCTTCCGGCAACTGGCCGACAAGCACGGCGGGGACGGCGCCGCGGTCCGGGCCGAGGTGCTGGAAATCATCCGTGCCCGGGGCAAGATGCACAATCCGGTCACCGGCTCGGGTGGGATGCTCATCGGCACCGTCGAGGCCGTCGGGCCGGAGTCGCCGCTCCCGCTCAAGGTCGGTGACCGGGTCGCCACCCTGGTGTCGCTGACGCTGACCCCGCTGGCGGTGTCCGACGGGCTCGCCGACTGGGACGGCCGCAGCGAGCAGGTGCCGTGCGCCGGGCACGCGATTCTGTTTGCCCGGTCGATCGCGGCCGTGCTCCCCGACGACCTCGATCCGCAGCTCGCCCTGGCGGTGTACGACGTGTGCGGCGCGCCCGCGTTGACCGCCCGGGTGGTGGCCCGGTACGTCGCCGAGCGGGCCGCCGGCGGCACCGGGGGCCTGGTCACCGTGGCCGTCGTGGGGGGAGCGGGCAAGAGCGGCTCGCTGTCGCTCGCGGCCGCCCGGCGCGCAGGCGCCGCGCGTACCGTCGGGGTTGTTCCGGTACCGGCCGAGCGGGACCGGTTGATGGCCGCGGGCCTGGCGACCGATGTCGTCCTGGCCGACGCCCGCGACCCGGTCGCCTTGTCGACCGCGGTGGTCGGGGCGCTGGGACGTCCCGCGGACGTCACGGTCGTGTGCGTGGACGTGCCCGGGTGCGAGCACGGCGCGATCCTCGCCACGGCCGACGGCGGCACGGTGATCTTCTTCTCGATGGCGACGAGCTTCGCCGCCGCCGCGCTCGGCGCCGAGGGCCTCGCCGCCGACGTGACCATGCTCATCGGCAACGGCTTCCTGCCCGGACACGCCGACGACGCTCTCGGGTTGCTCCGCAGCGAGCCGGCGGTGCGCCGGTTGTTCGGGGCGCGGCTCGCGGCAGACTGATCCTCATGACCACTCCCTCGACCCTTTACCGCGGCGGCCACCTCTACTGCCCGGCCGATCCCTCGGCGACCGCGCTGCTGGTGCGCGACGGCCGGATCGCCTGGTTGGGCGCCGACGCCGACGCGCCGCCCGCGAACCGGGTGGTGGACCTCGAGGGCGCCCTCGTCACACCGGCGTTCGTCGACTCGCACGTGCACTGCACGGACACCGGCCTGGCACTGTCCGGATTGGACCTGTCCGGCACGCGGTCCGCGGCCGAGGTGCTCGACGCGGTGTCGGCGTTCGCCGCCGCGTTGCCCGCCGAGGCCGTCGTCCTCGGGCACGGCTGGGACGAGTCGGCCTGGGCCGACCAGCGCCCGCCCGACGCGGCCGAACTCGACCGCGCCGCCGGGGGCCGGCGGGTCTACCTGTCGCAGGCGTCCATCCATTCGGCCCTGTGCTCCGCGGCGCTGCTCGCCGCCGATCCGGAGATCACCCGGACGCCGGGGTACGACGAGTCGGGCTGGCTGCGCCGCGAAGCCCATCATGCGGTCCGGGCGATCGCGCTGGGCTCGGTGTCCACCGCCCAGCGGACGGCCGCCCAGCGGGTGGCACTGCGGCGGGCCGCCGCGCTGGGCATCGCCGCAGTGCACGAGTGCGGCGGCCCGGGCACCTCGGACGAGAACGATTTCACCAGTGTCCTGTCCATGTCCGGCGACGGACTGCCCGAGGTGTACGGCTACTGGGGCGAGCTGATGGGCGCGGCCAAGGCCCGCGAGCTGGGCGCGGTGGGTGCCGGCGGCGACCTGTACGCCGACGGCGCGCTCGGTTCGCAGACCGCGCATCTGTCCGGGTCATACCGGGACGGCGAGGGCTGCGGGCACGGGTACGTGACCGGCGACCAGGTGCGCGAGCACCTGCTGGACTGCGCCGCGTACGGCATGCAGGGCGGCTTCCACGCGATCGGCGATGCGGCGATCACCACCGTGCTGACCGGGTTCGCGCAGGCGGCCCGCGCGGTTGGGATGGAGCGGCTGCGGGCGGCCCGGCACCGGATCGAACACGCCGAGATCATGACCAAGCGGCTGATCGCCGGGTTCGTCGAGTTCGGGATCGTGGCGAGCATGCAGCCGGCGTTCGACCGGCTGTGGGGCGGCGAGCACCAGATGTACGCCCAGCGGCTCGGCGTCGCCCGGTCCCTCCAGTCCAACCCGATGGGTGCGATGCACGGCGTCGGCGTGGCGCTGGCCTTCGGGTCGGACTCCCCGGTCACGCCGCTGGACCCGTGGGGCTCGGTGCGCGCCGCGGTGTCGCATTTCAACCCGGCGCACCGGATGAGCGTGCGAGCGGCGTTCGCCGCACACACCCGCGGCGGCTGGCGGGCGGCGCACCTGGACGGCGAGGGCAGCCTGGTGCCCGGCGCGCCGGCCACGTTCGCCATCTGGGACACCCCGGCCGGCGTCGACCGGGGGCTGCCGGTGCTGGTGTCCGCCGATCCAGATCGGCAGGGACCGCAGGACCCGACGCCGTTGCCGGTGTGCCGGCGCACGGTGCTGCGCGGCGAACTGATCTTCGAGGAAGGTACGGCATGAGCAGGAAGCTGAACCTCGATCCGGAGCTGGTGCGCCGGGCGCGGGACCTGGCGCGGCGAGCCGGGCAGCCGGTGGTCGACCTGGCCCGCAGCCACACCACGGTGTCGGTCGAGCGGGCGGTGCTGCGGCTGGCGGGAGTCGCCGGGGCCGATCCGGACGGCATTCCCTGGGTCAATCGGCTGGTCGACGCGGTGGTCGGCGACGTCGGCCTCGGGCACGGGGCAGCGCTGCCGGTGTTCGATGCGCTGGCCCGGGAGGGCGTCGACGATCTCACGCTGCTGGCCCAGAAGGCGGCCGCGGGGTCGGTGCGCTTCGCCGTACCCTCCGGCAAGGCCGCGACCGCGGCCCGCAAGAGGGCGCGGCGGGCGACCGGCGTGGGCATCCGGCAGATCGACCGCCGGCGCGCCGAGCGCGAACGGATGATCAAGCGGTACGGCGATTCCCCGCCCACCTCCCCAAACCACAATCGCCCGTGGATTTACCTGATCGTGGCGACCGGCGACATCTACGAGGACATCCCGCAGGCGCAGGCGGCGGCCCGGGCCGGGGCCGACGTGATCGCGGTGATCCGGTCGACCGGGCAGTCCCTGCTGGACTACGTGCCGGAGGGACCGACCCGGGAGGGGTTCGCCGGCACGTACGCCACGCAGGAGAACTTCCGGCTGATGCGCGCGGCGCTCGACGAGTCGTCCAAGCAGCTGGGCCGGTACGTGCGGCTGACCAACTACGCGTCCGGGCTGTGCATGCCGGAGATGGCGGCCCTCGCCGGCCTGGAGCGGCTGGACATGATGCTCAACGACTCGATGTACGGCATCCTGTTCCGCGACATCAACCCGATCCGCACCTTCGTCGACCAGCGGTTCTCCCGGCAGGTGCACGCTCGCGCCGGCATCATTATCAACACCGGCGAGGACAACTACCTCACCACCGCCGACGCGGTCGACGAGGCGCACACGGTGACCGTGTCGCAGTTGCTCAACGAGTTCTTCGCGCACGAGGCCGGGCTGCGGGACTGGCAGTTGGGCCTGGGGCACGCCTTCGAGATCAACCCGGATCTGCCGGAGTCGTTCCGGCTGGAACTGGCCCACGCCCTGCTGGCCCGGGAGCTGTTTCCCGACGCCCCGCTGAAGTGGATGCCGCCGACCAAGCACATGACCGGGGACGTGTTCCGCGGCAACCTGCTCGACGGGTTCTTCAACCTGGTCGGCACCATGACCGGGCAGGGCATCCTGCTGGTCGGCATGATGACCGAGGCCGTGGTGACCCCGTGGCTGTCCGACCGGGACATCGCCCTGCAGAACGTGCGGTACGTGCTGGGCGCCGCGGGCGGCCTGCACGAGGACTTCATTCCGGCGCCCGGCGGGTTCATCCAGCGCCGCGCCGACCAGGTGCTGCGCGAGGCGGTGGAACTGCTCGACCGGATCGTTGACGACACACTGTTGAACGCGATCGCCGATGGCACCTTCGGCATCATGAAGCGGCCCGCCGACCGCGGTAAGGGCCTCGACGGCGTCGCCAAGCACGAGGCGGACTACTACAACCCGGCGACGGACATCCTGGAGGGCACCGTATGACGGGCGCGGAGAAGACGATCGTGCGGCCGTACGGGGACACCACCGGCGACGGCATGGTGCAGTTGTCGTTCACCCTGCCGGTGCCGCACGACAAGCGGGCCGAGGGCGCGGCGCTGCAGTTGGCGGCGAAGATGGGCATGGAGCCGGCGATGCTGGTGCACGCCAAGCAGATGGGCGACGGGTTCACCTTCTTCGTCGTGTACGGGCGGGTCACCCACCTGGTCGACCTGTCGGCCGTGCAGGTCGTCGAGCGCGACTATCCGCTGCTGTCGGCCAAAGAGGTCAATGCGCTGGTCAAGCAGCGGTTGCGGCGCAAGTTGTCGGTCGTGGGCGCCTGCATCGGCACCGACGCGCACACCGTCGGGATCGACGCGATCCTCAACGTCAAGGGAATCGCCGGCGAGAAGGGCCTGGAGTACTACCGGGAGTTGAAGGTGACCAATCTGGGCGCCCAGGTGAGCGTCCCCGACCTGGTGGAGGCCGCCCGCGCCGAGCGGGCCGACGCGGTGCTGGTGTCGCAGGTGGTCACCCAGCGCGACGCGCACCTGCACAACATCCGGGAGATGTCGGCCGCGTTCCGTGAGGCCATGCCGGCCGGGAAGCGGCCGCTGCTGGTGGTGGGCGGCCCGCGGTTCGCCGAGTCGATGGCCGACGAGCTGGGTGTGGACCGGATCTTCGGCCGAGGCACCACGCCGGGCGAGGTGGCCAGCTATCTCGTCCATGCCCTGATTACCCAACGCGACACACGGAAGGCGGCGGCATGACCGACCCCCGTCTCGGGCTGACCGTCACTCACCGGCGGTATGTGCCGTACGCGCATGCGCACTACGCCGGCAACCTCGTCGACGGCGCCTATGCCCTGGGGCTCTTCGGCGACGTGGCGACCGAGGTGTGTATCCGCACCGACGGCGACGAGGGCCTGTTCGCGGGGTACGCCGACGTGGTTTTCTCGGCACCCATCCGGGCCGGCGACGTGCTGGAGGTGACGGCGCAGGTCAGCCGGGTGGGCCGGCGCAGCCGGACGCTGGAGCTCAGCTGTGCCGTGGTGTGCCGGGGCCGCCCGGACCAGGGCGAGTCGGCGGCGGAGGTCCTCGACCCGCCGATCGTCGCGGTCACCGCCACCGGCACCGTGGTCGTACCGGCCGGGTCGTGACCTACGCGGTCTGCGCCGACGTCGGGTCCACCTTCACCAAGGTCGCGGTGGTCGACCTGGCGGACGGCGAGCTGGTCGCCACCGCCTCCCGTCCCACCACCGTGGCGACGGACGTACTGCACGGGCTGAACGCTGCCGTGGCCGCCGCCACCACCGGCCTTCCCGCAGCGGACCCGCCCTGGTACGTCTGCTCTTCGGCCGGCGGCGGGCTGCGCCTGGCGGTGGTCGGCTACGAGGAGCTGGTTACGGCGCGGGCCGGACGGGCGGTGGGCCTGTCGGCAGGGGCCCGGGTGGTGCACGTGGCCGCGGGTCGGCTCGACGGCGCGGGACTGGCCGCTCTGCGGGCCGCCCGCCCGGACGTGGTCCTGCTGGTCGGCGGCACCGACGGCGGCGACACGGAGGTGCTTGTCCACAACGCGACCCGGTTGGCCCGCGCCCGGTGGCGGATCCCGGTGGTGGTGGCCGGCAATGCGGACGCCCGCGAGCTGGTGTGCGAGCGGCTGGCGGGGCGGGGCGTGCCGGTGACCGCGACCGACAACGTCCTGCCGCGGATCGGGGTGCTGCGGCCGCAGCCGGCCCGGGCGGCGATCCGGGAGGTCTTTCTGCGGCACGTGATCGGCGGCAAGCACCTGTCCCGCGGCGGCCGGTTCGCCGGCCTGGTGCGGGCGGCCACCCCGGACGCGGTGCTGACCGGGGTCGAGGTGCTGGCCGACGGCAGCGGCAGCGACCTGGCCGTGGTCGACATCGGCGGCGCGACGACCGATGTGTACTCGGTGCTCACGCCGGACGAGCCGGCGGGCGGACCGAACCTGCCCGCCGCCGGGGTGTTGTGGCGGTCGCGGACGGTCGAGGGCGACCTGGGGGTGCGGTGGAGCGCGCCTGGTGTGGTGCGGGCGGCGGCGGCCGAACGGTTGCTCGCGCCGGGGGAAGAGCAGGAACTGGCCGCGGCGGCGGCGGCCCGCGCGGCCGATCCGGGGTTCGTGGCCGCGGATGATCGGCA
>DASVMV010000295.1:0-1595 GCA_036384155.1 Micromonosporaceae bacterium | reverse complement strand
GTGGTACCTGTGGATCCAGCGGGCGGTGCTGACCGCCGCCGTGGCCGGGCACCTCTGGGCGGCCACCGCGCTGGCCGTGCGCGCCCGGGCGGCCCGCCCGGTCCGGTACGCCCACCGCCGGCCGGTCCAGGGCAGCTACGCCGCCCGGACGATGCGCTGGGGCGGCGTGATCATCCTGCTCTTCGTGATCTACCACCTGCTGGACCTCACGACCGGCCACCTCAACCCGGTCGGGAACCCGCAGCGGCCGTACGCGAACGTGGTCGCCGACTTCGCTCCCGACCGCTGGTACGTGACCGTCTTCTACGTTGCGGCGGTTTTCGCCGTCGGCCTCCACCTGCGGCACGGCATCTTCAGCGCGGTACGCACGCTCGGGCAGCAGACCCGGCGCGGCGAGCGCCGGGCCAGGGCGATCGCGCTCGGGCTGGCCGTCACGCTCTGCGCCGGCTACCTCGCCGTGCCGCTGGCCGTACTCACCGGATTGGTGCAATGACATGGACCTAGTGGTGAGCGCGAGGAGTGAAGCGGAGCGGAGCCCCGCAGTCGCGAGCGAAGGGCTGTACGTCGACGGCGAGCCGATCGCCGATACCAAGGCGCCGGCCGGCCCGGTGGAGACCCGCTGGGACCGTCGCCGGTTCTCGGCGAAGCTGGTCAACCCGGCCAACAAGCGCAGGCTCACGGTGATCGTGGTCGGCACCGGCCTGGCCGGTGGCTCGGCGGCGGCCACATTGGCCGAACTCGGTTACCGGGTCAAGTCATACTGCTATCAGGACAGCCCGCGCCGGGCCCACTCGATTGCCGCCCAGGGCGGGATCAACGCCGCCAAGAACTACCGCAACGACGGCGATTCGACCCAGCGGCTGTTCTACGACACGGTCAAGGGCGGCGACTTCCGGTCCCGGGAGTCCAATGTGCACCGGCTCGCGCAGGTGTCGGTGGAGATCATCGACCAGTGCGTCGCCCAGGGCGTGCCGTTCGCCCGCGAGTACGGCGGCCTGCTCGACACCCGTTCCTTCGGCGGCGCCCAGGTGTCCCGCACGTTCTACGCCCGCGGTCAGACCGGTCAGCAACTTCTCCTCGGCGCGTGCCAGGCGCTGGAGCGGCAGGTCGCGGCCGGGAACGTGGAGATGAACGCCCGGCACGAGATGCTCGAGCTGATCGTGGTCGACGGCCGGGCCCGGGGCATCGTCGTCCGCGACCTGGTGACTGGCGAGATCACGTCCGAGTTCGCCGACGCCGTGGTGCTGGCGACCGGCGGCTACGGCAACGTGTTCTACCTGTCGACCAACGCCAAGGGCTGCAACGTCACCGCGACCTGGCGGGCGCACCGCAGGGGCGCCCTCTTCGCCAACCCCTGCTTCACCCAGATCCACCCGACCTGCATCCCGGTGTCCGGCGACCACCAGTCGAAGCTGACCCTGATGAGCGAGTCGCTGCGCAACGACGGCCGCGTCTGGGTGCCGAAGCGGGCCGGCGACGAGCGCACGCCGGCCGACATCCCGGAGGACGAGCGGGACTACTACCTCGAGCGGATGTACCCGGCGTACGGCAACCTCGTCCCCCGCGACATCGTCTCCCGCGCGGCGAAGAACGTC
>DASVMV010000294.1:0-4326 GCA_036384155.1 Micromonosporaceae bacterium | reverse complement strand
CCGCGCGACCGCGGCGACCGCGATCGGGGAGACCGCGGGCCGAGCCGTGGCGATGGCGAGGGTGGCGAGCGCCGCCGCCGGCACCGGCACGGCTGACAGCGGCGATGATCCCTCAGGCACGGGCCGGGTCGACCCGGCCCGGAGCCGGCGCTGACCCGCCGGCCCGGGCGGTCACCCGCACGCTCACCGACGACCCGCTGGGCGGCACGGTACGCCGTACCGTCCTGCCCAGCGGGCTGCGGATCCTGACCGAGACGATTCCGGCGATGCGCAGCGTCTCGTTCGGCGTCTGGGTGGCCGTCGGCTCGCGGGACGAGACCGGCCCGCTGTCCGGCGTCTCCCACTTCCTCGAGCACCTGCTCTTCAAGGGCACCCACAAGCGGCGGGCGCTGGACATCTCGGCCGACATCGAGGCGGTTGGCGGGGAGACCAACGCCTTCACCGCCAAGGAGTACACCTGCTACTACGCCCGGGTGCTCGACGACGATCTGGCGCTGGCCATCGACGTCGTGTGCGATCTGGTGGCCGACTCGGTGCTCGATCCGGCCGACGTGGAGATCGAGCGGGGCGTGATCCTCGAAGAGATCGCGATGCACGACGACGAACCGGGCGACGAGGTGCACGACCTCTTCGCCCGGGCGATCTACGGCGATCATCCGCTCGGCCGGCTGGTCTCGGGCACGACCGAGACCATCTCCCCGATGACGCGGCAGCAGATCCGCGGCTTCTACCGCCGCCGTTACACCGCGCCGTCGATTGTGGTCGCCGCAGCCGGCAACCTCGACCACGGCACGGTGGTCAAGCTCGTCCGGCAGGCCGTCGCCGGCACGCCACTGGACTCTGCGCCCACGCTGCCGGCACCGCGCCGGTCGCCGACGCCGGCCGTACGCACCCGCGCGGCCCGCACCCTTGTGCAGCACAAGGACAGCGAGCAGGCGCACGTGGTGCTGGGCTGCCGGGGGATCGACCGACTGGACGATCGGCGCTTCGCGCTCGGCGTGCTCAACAACGTGCTGGGCGGTGGCATGTCGAGCCGGCTCTTCCAGGAGATCCGGGAGCGGCGGGGCCTGGTCTACTCGGTGTACTCCTACACCAGCCATTACGCCGACAGCGGCGTCTTCGCGGTGTACGCCGGCTGTGCTCCGGGCAAGGCCGACGAGGTGCTGGAATTGACCCGCGCGGAGCTCGCGCAGGTCGCCGCGCACGGCATCACGGAGGCGGAGCTGGCCCGCGGCAAGGGCATGGCAAAGGGCTCGTACGTGCTGGGCCTGGAGGACACGGGGTCGCGGATGAGCCGGCTGGCCAAGGGCGAGCTGCTCTACGGAGACATGCTCTCGGTCGACGAACTGCTGGCGCGGGTGGACGCCATCACGCTCGACGACGTCAACGCGCTGGCCGGTGACCTCCTGACCCGGCCGATGTCCCTGGCGGTGGTGGGCCCCTTCGACGAGGGCGCCTTCGGTTGATGTCGGCGCAGGCCGCGGGGTTCCGCTGAGACGCGTCTCGTGTCAGTAACGCGTCGCCGAGGGTTGTGCGTCGGTAGCAGTTGCCTCGCTAACGGTTCACCGGACTGCTCTGGCCGCTGACCGGACCGCCAGGACGTCTTGCCAGCCGCCCTACCTTAGGCTGGGTGTCGGCGAGGACGCCACGGGCGGGAGGCAGGCCAGTGCGGATCGGCATTGTGGGCGCCGGGATGGTCGGTGGTTCGCTGGCCGCGCTGCTCGGCGCCCGCGGTCACGATGTCCGGCTGTCCAACTCGCGCGGGCCCCAGACGCTTCGGGACCAGGTCGCCGTGCTGCCGGCGACGGTGCGCGCGGCGACCGTCGAGGAGGCGGCCCGCGGTGGCGAGGTCGTCGTGGTGGCCATACCGCTCCATCGGTTCACCGAGCTGCCGGCCGAAGCCTTCGCCGGCAAGATCGTGATCGACACCGGCAACTACTACCCGCAGCGGGACGGCGTCCTGCCGCCGTTGGAAAGCGGCCAGGCCACCTCCAGCGAGCTGGTCGCCGGCCACCTGACCGGCGCCCGAATCGTGAAGGCATTCAACACGATCTACTTTCAGAACCTGCGGGACGACGGGCGGCCGGATGCGCCCGATGAGGAGCGGGTGGCCATCCCCCTGGCCGGGGACGACCCCGAGGCCAAGGACGTGGTGGCCGGGCTGATCCGCGAGATCGGCTTCGCGCCGGTTGACACCGGGACGCTGGCCGAGGGGCGCCGCCAGGAGCCCGGAACCCCGGTGTACGGCCAGGTGGTGGGCCCGGCCGAGGCCTGGGACCTGCTGGTCCGCGCCGCCTGAGCCAGCCGGAAGATCTGGTCCTCCGGCACCGGTGTCCGGCGCCGGATTGGGATAGGTTGTCCCCCGTGACTGACGTGCGTGAACCCCTCCGGGTCGGTGTGCTGGGCGCCCGCGGGCGCATGGGCATGGAAGTGTGCCGAGCCATCGACGCGGCCGACGACCTCGAACTGGTCGCCATGATCGATCAGGGCGACTGGCTGTTCAACGCCTCCGATGCAGGCGCTGAGGTCGTCGTCGACTTCACCAACCCGGACGTGGTGATGGACAACCTGCACTGGTGCATCGACCAGGGAATCAACGTCGTGGTGGGCACGAGTGGGTTCACCGAGCAGCGGCTGGACCGGGTGCGTAACTGGCTGTCGCACAAGCCCGGCGTCGGCGTTCTGATCGCGCCGAACTTCGGCATCGGTGCCGTGCTCATGATGCAGTTCGCCGCCCGTGCGGCCCGATACTTCGACTCGGTCGAAATCATCGAGATGCACCATCCGCAGAAGCTGGACGCCCCGAGCGGAACGGCCGCACACACGGCTCGGCGGATCGCTGAGGCGCGGCAGGCCGCGGGCCGAGACGCGATGCCCGACGCGACCAAGGACGAGGCCCCGGGCGCCCGCGGCGCCGAGATCGAGGGCGTACGGGTGCATTCCATCCGGGCCGCCGGACTGGTCGCGCACCAGGAGGTGCTGCTCGGAACGACCGGCGAGACGCTCACCATCCGCCACGACTCGTACGACCGGGCGTCGTTCATGCCCGGTGTCCTGCTCGCCCTGCGGTCAGTGCCGAACCGCCCCGGCCTCACCGTCGGGCTCGACGCTCTGCTCGACTGACCGCTGGCGCGGCGCCGCCGGTTCCGGCTCGACGGTGAGCCCGGCTGGCAAGCCGGCTACGACGGCCCTGCCGCCGGCGTCAACCGCGACGTCGACCGGTTTTCCGGCCACCCGGAAGCGCCTGACCGAAACGGCGCCGAAACCTGGCCCGGCCAGCGGACGTAGCCGCACCCGGCCACCGGGCACGTCGGGGTAGAGCCCGGCCGCCGCCTGCAGCAGGGCCACCCCGGCGGCCGCGGTCCACGCTTGCGGGCGGCAGGCCGCCGGGTACGGTGCGGGCCGGCCCAGCGTCGCCCACGCGTCTCCGCCATAAAGTTCCGGAAGGCGATAGCCGAACGCCTCCGCCGCGGTCAGCACGCCCTCGGCCAGCGCGCGAGCCTGGCCCGTGAAGCCGCCCCGGGCCAGACCGTCCAGTGCGATCGCGGTGTCGTGCACCCAGATCGACCCGCAGTGGTACGACAGCGCGTTGAATCCGCCGTCGTCGGTGGACATGGTGCGCAGCCCGAAGCCACCGGCCAGCGCGTCCGTGGTGAGCAAATGGGCGATCTGGGCCGATTCGGCGTCGTTCAGCAGGCCGGTGCCGAGCAGGTGCCCGATATTGCTGGTCAGCGAGTCGACCGGGCGCTTGTCTCGGTCGAGGGCGAGCGCGGGTTGCGGACCGTAGCGGCCATCGACCCAGAACCGGGCCCGGAACTCCTCGGCCAGCCGGCCCGCGTAGTCGCGCCACCGATCACCGCCGGGTCGGCCGAAGGCGTCGAGCAGATCGGCGCCGTGCCGGGCCGCCGCGTGGGCGTACCCCTGCACCTCGACCAAAGCGATCGGCGCCGCCGCGAGGCTGCCGTCGCGGAAGCGCACGGCATCGCCCGAGTCCTTCCAGCCCTGGTTTTTCAGACCGTGACCGCTCGTGTCGACGTACTCGACGAAGCCGTCTCCGTCGGGGTCGCCCTGCTCGCCCAGCCAGTTGAGCGCCGCTTCGAGGTGAGGCAGCAGCGGCTCGATTTCGTCGGCGGGCATCCCCCACCGCCAGGCCTCATGGAGCAGGATCATCCAGAGCGGGGTCGCGTCGACGGTGCCGTAGTAGACCGGCGGCAGCCGGACGCGACCGCCGAGAACCGAGAAGTCATGTCGGCGCAGCTCGTGCATGATCTTGCCCGGTGCTTCCCCCGACTCCGGGTCGAATCGGCGGCCCTGCCGGCGCGGGGG
>DASVMV010000293.1:0-5543 GCA_036384155.1 Micromonosporaceae bacterium | reverse complement strand
GAGGCGGGTCAGCGCGGCGGTCGTCTCGGCCAGCGCCGCGGCCAGTTCCGCCTCCGCCTCCGCCGCGCCCGGCGTGACCAGCGACGCCGCCGGCGCGTCGGTGGGCAGCGGGTACACCCGCCAGAGCACCGTCTCGAAGGTCATCCCCGACCCCGAGGTGTGCGTGCGCACCTCCGGGATCAGCCCCAGCCCGCTGGCGATCACCGCCTCGCCGGCCAGGAGCGCCGCCCCGGCGAAATCGCCGGGACCGGGCAGCCCGCGCGGGTCGCCCGGCGCGGGCAGCACCAGCCGGATCTGGTCCGGCGTGAGCTTCGCCAGGGCGGGCAGTGCGTCCCGCAACGGCACGTCGGTCCAGGTGCCGGGGGCGTCCGCGACCATGTGCTCCTCGTCGCCGGCGATCTCGTCGGCGACCTCGTCGAAGGGCACCAGGCCGGCGCGCCAGGCGCGCACCCAGGCAACGAACCGGCTGGACCGGCGCGGAGCCAGCGTGGCCGCGCCCGTTGCGGGGAGGGACATGCCGAAAGGGTACGTGGTGACCGCCGCCCCTGTCTCGGCTGCCGCTCCGGCGGCGTGACCTGCCCCGAACTGCCCGCTTCGCCCGCGTGTCCGGCCCCGTTCGGCGCGTCGGGAGGTGGCCGGCCGGGGCCGGCGTTAGCGTGATCCACATGGCGGGGCGATACGGCGAGGACGTGCTGGCGGGGGACTGGCGGCGGCGGAAGGTCGTCCCCGAGGTGGACGCCGAGCCGGACCTCGTGGTCGAGGACGCCGACTCCGGCTTCTGCGGAGCGGTGGTCGGCTTCGAGTCCGGCGCGGTGGTGCTGGAGGACCGGCACGGCCGGCGGCGCAATTTCCCACTGCTGCCGGCGGCGTTCCTGCTCGACGGGGCGCCGGTCACGCTCCGCCGGCCGGTACGCGCCCCGGTGCCCGCCGCCCGCCGGCGTACCGCCTCCGGCTCGATCGCCGTCGAGAACGTCCGCGCTCAGGTCGCCAAGGCCAGCCGGATCTGGGTGGAGGGCGTGCACGACGCCGCCCTGGTGGAGCGGATCTGGGGCGACGACCTGCGGATCGAGGGCGTGGTGGTGGAACCGCTGGACGGCATCGACGACCTCGCCGGCCAGGTGCGCGGCTTCCGGCCGAGGCCCGGGCGCCGGCTCGGCGTGCTGGTCGATCATCTGGTGCCGGGGTCGAAGGAGAGCCGCATCGTGTCCGCGGTGACCTCGCCGTACGTCCTGGTCACCGGTCACCCGTACGTCGATGTGTGGCAGGCGGTCCGGCCGGCGGCGCTCGGCATCCGGGCGTGGCCGGTGGTACCGCCCGGACGCCCGTGGAAAGAGGGCGTCTGCGCGGCGCTAGGCGTAGCCGATCCGGCGGCGATGTGGCGGCACATCCTGTCCCGGGTCGACAGCTACGCCGATGTCGAGACTCCGCTGATCAACGCGATGGAGCGCCTGATCGACTTCGTGACCGCCCCGCCGGCCCCCCTCTCGCCGATCTAGGGCAAATTGCTGCGATCGGAGATTGACTAGCAGCCATTCGCCCCAGATCGCCGGGGGATGGTGGGACGAGTAGGCGTCAGGGCACCCGGTCGGGATCGCGGGTGAACACGAAGGTGGCGATGTCGAGCGCGTCGACGGCGCCGGCGGCGTCCCGCCGTACCGTCAGCATCTCCCCGTCGTTGCTGCCCGACCGGCCCCGCCAGCGGTCCGGCGCCTCCCGCGCGAACCGCCACGGCACCCCGACCGCGGGCCGGAGCAGCGTGAACACGAGTTCCTGGCGGGCCGCGTCCCAGGCCGACTCGTACTCCCGGCCCATCCACCACCAGCGCCCGCACAGTTCGGCAACATCGTCCGGCGGCGGCGCGGTGGCCGGCCGCCAGGGGCGCGGCGACGCCTCCGGCTCGGCGTCCACCACCGCGGCGAGCACGTTCGCCGCAACGCTCTGCAGGTGGCCCTCGCGCAGGCCGTACGCGTTGGCGTAGGCGACGACCCCGGTGCCGGACGGACGGTGCACGAGGAGGGCCGCCACATATCCCGGCATGGACCCGCCATGGCCGACGCAGACCCGCTCACCGCGCCGGAACAGTTCCAGCCCGAGGCCGTACCCGGCCGTCCAGCTGTCGGGATCGCTCATGACCACCGGCAGGCACATCTCAGCCACGGTCTCCGGCGCCAGCACCGATGGCACCGGCCGGGCCAGGAACGCCGCCCACCGGGCCAGGTCGGCCACCGTCGACCAGAGCTGGCCGGCCGGCGCCATCGCCCGGGTGTCGGTACGCGGCTCCTCCCGCAGCGTGCCGTGCCAGGGATGGACGACGTAACCCCGGGCGTACGGTTCGGCCGGCTGGTACGTGGTGCGGCGCATGCCCAGCGGGGTGAGCACGCACTGATGGAGCTGGTCCCACCAGCGCTCCCCGGTGATCCGCTCGGTGACCGCGCCCAGCAGCCCGTACGCCAGGTTGGAGTAGTGGTAGGTGCGGTGGGGCGGATGGGCGAGCTGGTCAACCGTCAGCCCGGCGAGAAGGGCGTCGAGGTCGGCGCCTTCCGCGCGTTCCCACCACGCGCCGTCCGGCTCGCGCTGCAGGCCAGAGGCGTGGCCGAGGAGCTGGCGCAGGGTGATCCCGCCGACTGGGGTACCCGGCACGTGCCGCTCGAGCGGATCGTCGAGGCGGAGGAGTCCTTGGTCGCGCAGCCGCAGCACCAGCACCGCGGTCATCGTCTTGGTGATCGACCCGATCCGGTACTGGATGTCTGGGTCGGGAGCCGGGTCGGCGCCAGCGCCGGCGACATGCCCGAGGGCACCGTCCCGGACGATGCCCACGATCAGTGCGGGCACCCGGCCCTCCGCCTGCGCGGTCGCGACGAGGTGGTCGATCCGCCGGGCGGTGGGCGGCAGCAGGGACACGGGCTTGCGGCTCCTTCCGCCGGTCGCCTCCCACGAGGCGGGTCCGGCGACCTCGAGGGGGACGTCGGCCGACGCCGGGGCGGGGACGTCCGCCGACGGTACCGCGATCGTGACCATGGCGGTTCGCTGCGGCGTGCTCTCACGTGTCAGGATCGATGTGTGGAGGCGGTTCTGTGGATCGTGCTGGGCGTTGTGTTCGCGGTGGCCGAAATCTTCACCACGTCGCTTTTCCTGATCATGTTCGCCGCCGGCGCCTTCGCCGCGGCCGGAGCGGCTGCGCTGGGCGCACCGGTGGCGGTCCAAGCGTTGGTATTCGCCGTGGTGTCGGTGCTGTCGGTCGTCGCCGTCCGCCCGGTGATCCAGCGGCACCGGCGGCCGGCGGTGGAGACCGGAGACGAGCCGTTCGGCCTGGAGACGATCGAGGGCGCAAACGCGCTCGTGCTGGAGCAGGTCGACGCCCACCAGGGAATGGTCAAGATCGGCGGGGAGTTGTGGTCGGCCCGGGCGTACGACGGCACCCAGGTCTTCCAGCCGGGCGACCATGTACGGGTGATCGAGGTCAAGGGCGTCACCGCCATGGTGTGGCGGGACGAGGTGTCCAGTGGGGACCTTCCGGAACTGAAAAGGTGAGCGGTATGGAGATTGTGATCGCGGCTGTGGTCGCGGCGATCGCCCTGATCACGATAGTCACCCTGGTTCGCGCGGTGCGGATCGTTCCGCAGCAGCGGATGGACGTCGTGGAACGACTGGGCAGGTACAAGCGGACGCTGAACCCGGGGCTCAATCTGCTGGTGCCGTTCATCGACGCGGTGCGGACCAAGGTCGACATGCGCGAGCAGGTGGTGAGCTTCCCACCGCAGCCGGTGATCACCTCGGACAACCTGGTGGTCTCGATCGACACGGTGCTGTACTTCAGGGTCGTCGACCCGGTGCGGGCGACCTACGAGATCGCCAACTTCCTCCAGGCGATCGAGCAGTTGACGGTCACCACGCTGCGCAACGTGATCGGCTCGCTCGACCTCGAGCGCGCCTTGACCAGCCGGGAGGAGATCAACCGGCACCTGTCCGGCGTACTGGACGAAGCGACGGGCCGATGGGGCATCAAGGTCACCCGGGTGGAGATCAAGGCGATCGAGCCGCCGCCGAGCATCCGCGACTCGATGGAGAAGCAGATGCGGGCGGAGCGGGACCGGCGGGCCGCGATCCTCAACGCCGAGGGGCACAAGCAGGCGCAGATCCTCTCCGCCGAGGGCGAGAAGCAGGCCGCGGTGCTGCGTGCCGACGGCGACCGGCAGGCCCGCATTCTGCAGGCCGAGGGGCAGGCTAAGGCCATCCGTACGGTCTTCGACGCGATTCACCAGGCCAACCCGAGCCAGAAGGTGCTCGCCTACCAGTACCTGCAGGCGTTGCCGCAGATCGCCAATGGCCAGGCCAGCAAGGTCTGGATCGTGCCAGCTGAGCTCACCAAGGCCCTGGAA
This sequence comes from Micromonosporaceae bacterium, assembly GCA_036384155.1. Classification (GTDB taxonomy): domain Bacteria; phylum Actinomycetota; class Actinomycetes; order Mycobacteriales; family Micromonosporaceae; genus DASVMV01. The sequence goes on along the minus strand of DASVMV010000293.1, from coordinate 1,164 downwards.
GGTATGGGCGGCGCCCTCGGCGGGCTCGGCCAGATGGTCGGCGACGCCCCCTCCCCGACGGTGTCTGACGACGCGAGCGCCGTGGAGCGCGAGGCGGCCGAGGCGGCGCAGGCGGCCGCCGCGGCGGCGCAGGAGGTCAACGACCAGGTACGCGCGGCGGAGGCGCAGGTGACGTCGGGAACCGGACCGCAGGGTCTGCCCGCCGGCCAACCGGTGCCCTCGTCGAGCCTGCTCAACGAGTCCACTGGGGACCGGCAGGCGGACCAGGCCTGAGTCCCCACCCCGCGTCGCGGGCGGGCGCCGGCCCAGGTGCCCGGGCGAACGGGGTGGAATTCGACGAACCCGCTCCGCCGCGCCCCGGCTCCTGTAACGATCGTTCGTAGCGACGACCGGTGGTCAGCAGCCGGGGCGCCGCTCCCAATTCACCGGACGCTCGGGTGGTCCCACCGTGCCCTCAGCGTTGGTCTGCCCAGCACCGCCCGCGCCCGGCCGCGACCGCGAAGCGAGGTGTGAAGATGTTCCGTGCCGCCAGGCGCCGCCGCCCCTCCGGCCCGGTGCCACCCCGGGTTCGACGCCGTGGCGATCTCGGGCTGCGGGCGCTCGCCGTGACGGCGGAGCCAACCGCGTGCGGACCGGCGACGACTGCGACGTGGGCCTGGTCGTTGCGCCGGTTCGCCCGGTGGATGGTGCTGTGCCTACCCGGTTATGCGGTTGTCTCCGGGCTCGTGTCGCTCGGCGCTCGCGACCGCGGAACGTCCGGCCTGTACCTGCCCGACGAGCACCCGTTGCCCCTGATCGCATGGTTGGTCGCGGTGTGGCTCGGGCTGATGGCGCAGGTGGCGCTCGCCGCTCTGCTGGCGGCCACCCGAACGCGGCGGCCGGCTCTGCTCGGCTTCATGGTCAGCACCGGCGGCGTCTTCCTGATGCTGCCGTTCGCCGGCCTGCCCGGTGAGACCACGGCGTACGGCACGGAGGCGCGGCTGTACCTCCTCGCCGGCGCCACGGTGTATTCGCTGGGCTGGACGGTGATCGGGTCGGCGGTCGGCCGCTCCGGGGTGTTCAGCTACGGCGACGGGGTCCTGTTGATGATGGCGGCACCGCTGCTCGGCGTCGCCGGGCTGCTGGTCGGCACGCTGCAAACGGTCGGCGCCGCGCTGGCCCTGG
>DASVMV010000292.1:0-13170 GCA_036384155.1 Micromonosporaceae bacterium | reverse complement strand
GCGCCACCGGTCCTGCTCGTCGGTCACTCCGCGGGCGGCCACCTCGCACTGTGGTCCGCCGCCGGCCGGTCCCGGGCCGGGGTATCCGGCGTACTCGCCCTCGCCCCGGTGAGCGACCTCGCCGAGGCGTACCGCCTGGACCTCGACAGCGGCGCGGTGGCGGCCCTGCTGGGTGGCGGCCCGGAGGCGGTGCCGGACCGGTACGCCGAGACGGACCCCGGGATGAACGTACCGGTCCCGATACCTTGCGTAGTTGTCCATGGCGCCCTGGACCAGCAGGTCCCGGTCTCGATGAGCCGGCGGTACGTCGCTCGCGCCCGGGCGGCGGGAGGAGAAGCACGCCTGGTGGAGCTGGCCGACGTGGAGCATTTCGGGCTGATCGACCCGGAAGGCCCGGCGTGGGCGACGGTGGTGGACGCGTTGCGGTCCCTGCACCCATGATCACGTCTGATTGACGCAGCGTCGCCGACCAGGTAGAACGCCGAGTGGGCCGGCGGACGGCCCGCCAACCCGAGGAGGATCGAACCCGTGTCACAGATGGATCGCCGCCAGGCACTGAGGCTCCTGACCGCGCTGGGCGCGGCCGGGCTGGCCGCGGCGTGTGGCACGGACCGCAACGAACCGGCGGCCGAGTCGGCCAACCTCGAACCGATCCGGATCGGCCTCATCGCGCCACAGGCCGGCGGCAACAAGCCGATCGGCGACGAGCTCGTCCGGGGTTTCCAGCTCTTCCTCCAGCTCAACGACCAGCAGCTCGGCGGGCATCCGGTCAATCTGCTGATCCTCGACGAGGGCAACGACGCGCGGACCGCCACGACCAGCGTCAACGGTGCCCTGAAGCAGGGTGTGCTGGCGCTGACCGGCGTGGTCGACTCCGGCGTCATGCTCGGCATCCGCGACCTCGTCGAGCGGGCCCGGGTTCCGCTCGTCGGTTCCAACGCCTCGCCGTCGGCGCTGCAGAGCGTGGTCTACATCTGGCGCACGTCGTACGTCAGCGACGAGCCCGGCCGCGCCCTCGGGCCGTACGTCGCACAGCACGTGTCCGAGAACGGCGAGGTGGCGATCGTCGCACCCGACTACCCGGCTGGCCGGGACGCGGTCGAGGGCTTTCGGCAGCACTTCGGCGACCGCGGAGTCGGCGACCCCCGGATCGGCGAGCCCGTCCTCTGGACGCCCTACACCACCAACCCGGACAAGAAGACGTACGCCGAGACGGTTGGCACGTTGCGCGAACGCAATCCCGAGGCGCTCTACTGCTTCTTCGCCGGCGCGGCCGCCATCGCGTTCATCCAGCAGCTTCGCGGAGTGGGTTACCGCAATCAGATCTACGCCCCGGGCTTCCTGACCGAGGGCAACGTCCTGAAGGAGCTCGGCGACGACGCACTGGGCATCCGGACCGCCCTCAACTACTCGGCCGACCTCAACAACGCGGCCAACCGGCGGTTCGCCACCGCCTTCCGCAAGGCGCACGGCACCTCGCCGACGACGTACGCCATGGCCTCGTACGACGCCGCGCGGGTGCTCGACAAGGCGATCCGCCTCGCCGGTGACCGGCCGACGCCGCAGGACGTGAACCTGGCACTGGGCAAGGTCGGGCAGATCGACAGCCCCCGTGGTCCATGGCAGTTCAACCAGCCCCGCACGCCGCAGCAGAAGTGGTACCTGCGGGAGGTCCGCAAGGACGGCCAGGTGCTCGCCAACATGCTGATGAATGAGCTGGCGACGCTGGGCTGAACCGTCAGTGGCGTAGCTCGGCGACGCAGCATTTCACGCTGCCGCCGCCCTTCTTCAGCTCCGACAGCTCCACCGGCACCGGGTCGTAGCCGGCGGCCGCCACCTTGGCCGCCATGCCGGTGGCTTCGCTGTTCAACACCACATGGCGGCCGTCGCTGACCAGGTTGAGGCCGAACGCCAGCGCGTCGACCTGGTCGGCGATCACGGCGTCCGGGAAGAGCTGAGCCAGCACGCGCTGTGCGGCCAGCGAGAACGCCCCGGGGAAGTAGGCGATGTTCCGGTCGTCGAGTGCGGCCAGCGCGGTGTCCAGGTGATAGAAGCGCGGGTCGACCAGGCGCAGCGAAACGACCGGCCGGTCCAGCACCTCCTGCGCCTGCCCGTGCGCGTGCGGCTCGGTGCGGAACCCGTATCCGGCGAGGATCAGTCCGCCGTACGCGTCGGGCAGGTAGGCGAAGTCGCCCTCGCCCTCGTTGGTCACGCTCGGCGCCACGAACCGCCACCCATTGGCCTCGTAGAAGGCGCGGTGTACGGCGGCTTCGCCGGCTCGTTGCGGATGCTTGAACTGGGCCCCGTAGACGGTGCCGTCGACGGCGAGGCCGCCGTTGGCGGCGAACACCATGTCCGGCATCCCGGCGTGCGGGGTCAGCACATGCACGTCATGGCCGAGGCCCGCCAGCGTCTCCCGAAGGTTCTCCCATTGCTTCACGGCCCGGTCCGCGTCGACCGGGACGGCGGTGTCCATCCACGGGTTGATGGCGTACTCGACGTCGAAATGGTCCGGGCGGCACAAGAGATATGTCCGCTTTCGCGGTATCCGCTGCTGGGTCACGGAAACCAAGGGTAAGGAGCTTGAATGATGGATAACAGCCGCACCTGTTGCTTGGGAGGAGCGGATCGTTGCAGATGGACAGCGTGGATCAGCGAATCGTTGCGTCGCTGGTGGCCGACGGGCGCGCCTCGTACGCGGAGATCGGCTCCCGCGTGTCACTCTCCGCTCCCGCCGTCAAGCGGCGGGTGGATCGGCTGCGCGCGGCCGGCATCATCCGCGGCTTCACGGCGGTTGTCGACCCGGCGGCGGTGGGGTGGACGACCGAGGCCTTCGTCGAACTCTTCTGCACCGGCCGCACCACGCCGGCGCAGATCGCCACGGCCACCCGCCGGCACCCCGAGGTGATCGGGTCGTACACCGTTTCCGGCGAGGCCGACGCGCTCGTGCACCTGCGGGCGGCCGACATCGCGCACCTGGAGCAGGCGCTCGAGCGGCTGCGGGCCGAGCCGTTCGTCACCTCCACCCGCAGCATGATCGTGCTGTCCCGGCTGGTCGACTCGCCCACGGTGGTCGCGGCCCCGGGCTGACCCGGCCGGGAACGCGTGCGGTGTCCGCTGCGTCGTACCGCCATGCGACCCCAACCACTACGCCCCCCGCCCGGCGCCGCCGCCGCGGCGCTCGCCGGTGTCCTGCTGCTGACTGCGTGTACGGCCGGTCCGCCGGGCCCGGCGTCGCCTTCTCCGGTGCCGCCCGCACCGGCCCCGGCGTTCCGGCTCGTCGCCTTCGACACCTGCGCCGATCTTCTCGCCGGGCTCAAGGCCGCCGCGAAGAAGGCGGTCGGACCGTGGGGGTTCGGTGGTGACCGGGCCGCCATACCCGAGTCCTGGGCCGGCGGGGTTCCCGCCATGGACATGGCCGCCCCCGGCGCCGCGCTCGATAAGAAGAGCGCGACGCCGGCGTACTCGGGCACCAACACCCACGAGGCCGGGGTGGACGAGCCGGATCTGGTCAAGACCGACGGCCGGCGGATCGTCACGGTCACCCAAGGTGTGCTGCGGGTCGTCGATCCGGTCACCCGGCGGGTGACCGGCCGGGTCGACCTGGGCGGCCAGGACAGCCCGCTCCGGTACCGCGACCTGTCCCTGCTGATGCACGGCGACCGGGCCGTCGTCCTGCTGCCGGAGGCGGTTGGGCTCATCCGGAGCGACATCAACGAGAAACCGGCCGGGCCGTCGGAGCCCACGGGCCCGACGTTGCTGCTGGTCGACCTGTCCGGCCAACCGAAGGTGGTCGGCCGCTACCACACGGACGGCGGTCTTGTGGACGCCCGCCAGGTGGGCGGGACCGTCCGCGTCGTCGTGCGCGCCCACCCGCGGATCGACTTCCGGTACGACGAAAGCAGCACGACCGCGCAGCGGATCGCCGCCAACCGGAAAATCATCGAATCGTCCGGGATCGAGGACTGGCTGCCCCGGTACGAAGTCACCACCGACGGCCGCACCGAGACCGGCCGGGTGCCGTGCGACCGGCTCAGCCACCCGCCGGCGTACTCGGGGGCGGCCATGCTCACCCTGCTGACCTTCGACCTGACCGCCCCGGCGCTCACCTCCGGCGACCCGGTCACCGTCATGGCCGACGGGGACACGGTCTACGGCACGGCCAGCAGCCTGTACGTGGCCAGCGACCAGCGGTGGCGGTTCGGCCCGGTGGCGGTCGATCCGCTGGGAGGCGCCCCGGCGAAGCCGGCTGAGGTGACCACCCAGATCCACCGGTTCGACCTCGCCACCCCGGGCCGCCCGCGCTACGCCGCCTCCGGTGAGGTCCCCGGATGGCTAATCAACCAGTACGCGATGTCGGAGTGGAACGGACACCTGCGGGTCGCGACGACGAACGGACGCGCCAAAGCGCCGGAGGAGCCCACCAGTTCCGCCGTTTACGTGTTGAAGATCCCGGACGGCACCGGCGAAGCCGTCCAGCCGCTGCGGGAGGTCGGCCGGGTGACCGGACTCGGCCGGAACGAGCGGATCTATGCCGTGCGGTTCCTCGGCGACACCGGGTACGTGGTGACATTCCGCCAAACCGACCCGCTCTACACATTGGACCTGCGCGATCCGGCAAAGCCACGGGTCACCGGCGAAGTGAAGATCAGTGGCTACTCGGCGTACCTCCATCAGGTGGGCGACGGGCGGCTGCTGGGCATCGGCCAGGACGCGGACCTGCGGGGCCGGGTCAAGGGCGCCCAGGTGTCGCTGTTCGACGTCCGCGACCCCGCTCGGCCGGTCCGCATCGCTCAGTACCGGGTCGCCGGGGCGTACTCCGAGGCCGAGTTCGACCCGCACGCCTTCCTGTTCTGGCCGGCCGACGGGTTGCTGGTCGTACCCGTGACGGCTGGCGACGGCACCAGGAGCGAGGTCCTCGCCCTGCGCGTGGGCGACCGGACGCTCGGCGACCTGGGCCGGATCCGGCACCCCGCCGTCGACCGGGCCCCGGCGTACGACAGCGTCATCCGCCGCTCGCTGGTTGTGGGCGACGTTCTCTGGACGCTGTCCGACGCCGGGCTGATGGCAACCCGAACCGCCGATCTGCGCCCAGTCGGGTGGGTGCCGTTGACCTGACGCCCTGCACAGCGGGTGGGCCCGGGTCGGGGTCCGGGCCGCATCCGTCAGAGGTACATGCCGGTGCGGTGCTCGCCGCTGCGGTGCTCGCCGCTGCGTTCCTCACCCGGCCGCCGCAGGGCAAGCTTGTCACCCTCGCCGAAGAACCGCTTACCGCCGAACTCGCCGTGCAACCGGTCGTCGAGTTCGTCGGCGAGCCCGGTCATCACCTGCACGGCCAGCATCAGATGGGTGGCCTGGAAGTTGCGCCCGAAGACCGGAACCGAGGCCCACACCGTGTCGTCGGTGCAGTACAGCCGGCCGATCGGCATCCGGTGGGTCAGCTCGGAGAGCTTGGCATACAGCCGCTCGGTCGGTTCGACCTCGGTGAGCACCGGGGAGAACACGTCGACCAGCGGCGGGTTTTCCCGTACCCGAACGAACACCATGGCCGATCCCGCCCGGATGCCGATGTCGCCATCGGCGTCGACCTGGAGTTGGTCGGCGTCGGACTTCATCATGGTCGCGACCACCGTTCGGACCCGTTCGTCGAGCCCGATCGCATCGTCGCTGGGCTGGGCGGCGCGGACCGTTGCCAGCGCGGCCGCCAGGTCCGGTTCGCCGGCCTCGGTCGCGGGCGCCTCGGGCCGGGCGGTGCCGAGCGGCTCGACCGGGACAGGCCGGCCGTCGGAGTCCTCGACCAGAAACACGAGGAACGCCGGGTGGGGGGCGCCGTAGACGTCCCGCAGCGTCCGGGACACGGTTCTGGCGAGCCCGGTCGCCTCTGCCGTCGTCGTATGCAGCCCGAAGTAGTCACCGGAGCCTTCCACGACACCGGGCGGCGACCAGCCGAGCGCGATCATGTCGGCGATGGAGGCCCGGTCGAGCCGGAAGCCCTGCGGCAGCACGGCGTTGCCGACGGCCAACGCGCTGATCTTTCCGTCGGCGGCGATCTCCACGCTGACGGAGTAAACCGCGTCGCCGGTGCCCGACGCGGTCGGGTCCAGGGTGATCTCGAGACGGGCGCCGGCCGGCAGGGCACGCAGCCGGCCGGCAAGGGCCGCGGCGAAGTCCTGCCAGGCCTGGGTCACCTTGACCCGCAGGTCGGCGGTGGTGGGCTCGTTGAGCAGGATCAGCTCCGGCTGGCCCGGTGGGACGTCGTCCGGTCCGGGTGCATCGTGTGCTGCCGTCATGATCGCCTCCGTCCGTCTGCCACACCCTACCCACGCTTGGAGGTCGACGCCCAGGTCAGCGGGGGTCGATGAACAGGCGCCCGCGACAACGGAGGCCGGCGCGCCAATCCGCGCCGGCCTCCGGCCGGGCTGCCCCGCTGTCCGGCTCCCCCGTGTCGCCGGAAAGGTTGAGGCATGCAATCCTCGGCAGGAGCCTATGTCAAGGCCGACATAGGTCAGCCGGGCTGCGGAGGTAACGGTTTGGAAACCATCAGCGCACTTGGGCATGCGCTGCTGTGTGCACTGCACCGCGAACCCCTGACCGGCTACGACCTGGTACGCCGGATGCGCCGACCGATCGGCTACTACTGGTCGGCGCAACAGAGCCAGATCTATCCCGAACTGACCCGCCTCACGGAGGCCGGGCTGATCGAGCACGAGGCGGAACCCGGCCCGGGCCCGCGGCAGCGCAAGACCCACCGGCTCACCGCCGCTGGCCGCGACGAACTCGCGGCGTGGTTGGTCAGTCCGCCGGCACCACACGCGCCTCGGGACGAGGCGGTGCTCAAGACGTACGCCCTCGCCGCAGCCGACCCGTCCCGGATGCGCGAGATGTACCTGCGTGAGGCGGGCTCGTGCGAGCAGCGGCGGGCCGATTTCGAGCGCCAGCGGGCCGACCTGGTGGCCCGGGGCGCCGACCGACCCGAGCACCCGGAGTTCGGCTCTTACGCCACTCTGAACCTGGCAGTGAGCAGTCTGGTTGTGCGCACCGACTGGTGCCGGTGGGTCGCCGACCGACTGGACGAGCGGGCGAGCCGATCGGGCGGGGCGGGGTGATGCCGCCGCCGGGGCTCCGAGGGCTCTTCTACGCGTCGGCCGGACGGCTCTGCGCCCAGCGGGCCGCGAGCTCACTGAGCGCCGCGGCCGCCGGACGGGGCTCGGCCCCCCGGCCTACGGCCACGCCCAGGAGGTACGCGGTGAGCGGGGCGCCGGGGCGCAGTACGCCGTGTGCGACGTCCCGGGCCAGGTTCAGCACCAGCGGAACATCGACGTCATTCGGGTCCAGCGCCAGCTCGGCACACGCCGCGCTCAGCCATTCGTCAAGCGTGCTCACGCGTCCACTCCTCCACCCGCCGCAGGTCCTCGTCGGTGTCACAGTCAAACCACGGTGGTAGCCCGTGCCCGGCCCAGGGCACCGGAGTGACCGCGAGCCCGGCCAGCAGCGCCTTCACGGACGCTCCCGCCAGGGCAGCTTCCCGGTCGGTGACCGCCCCGGCATCCCGGCCCGCGGCCGCCCCGGCATCCCGGGCCGCTGCCAGTCCGGCTTCCCGGGCCGCGGCCAGTTCGTCCAGCGCCCGCCGCAGCGCCCGGACCCGCCACACGCCGCACAGCGACTGCAGCCGTCCGCCCTCGTCGACGTAGCAGGCGCCATCGGCTTCGCCGGCCGCGGCCGCCCGGCGCAGCGCCCCGATCGCGTCGGCGGTGAGCAGCGGCAGGTCGGCGGCCAACAAGGCGACCGTGGCGGTGGCCGGACCCAGCATCGCCATCCCGGCGGCGGTCGCGGCGACCGGCCCGGCGCCGGCCGGCCGCTCCCGGGTCTGGAGCACTCCATGCGGCAGGCCGTCGGCGGCACCGACCACAACCCGCGGCGTAGCGTCGACGACGGCCGCCAACACCCGGCACAGCATCGGGCGTCCGGCAACCGGCCGGGCCGGTTTGTCGGCCCCGCCCATCCGCCGGGCCGCGCCGCCGGCCAGCACGATCGCCGCGAAGTCGGTCACCGGCCCACGATAAGCGGGCGGCGTTGGGCGGGCACGGCCGGTCTGCGGGCAGGATGGAACCCATGGGACAGCTGACCGACCGACGCATCGTGACCCGGATCGATCTCGACACGGGCGCCACCGCTCGGCCGGACACTCTCGTCGCCGAGGAGCCGCTGGAAATCCGGGTGGGCCCGGCCGGGCCGGGGCGCCGTCGGCCGCTCGCGGTCACCATGCGTACTCCCGGAGACGATCTGGACCTGGCGATCGGGTTCCTGCTCACCGAGGGGGTGATCCGGACAGCCGACCAGGTGAAGACCGCGCAACTGTGCGCCGGTGCGACGTCGCCGAACACCTACAACGTGGTGGACATCGTGCTCGCCGACGACGTACCGCCGCCAGAGACGGACCCGTCCCGGGCCTTCTACACGACAAGTTCGTGCGGCATCTGCGGAAAGGCCAGCATCGAGGCGGTGCGGACCCGATCACCCCACGACCTCGCCCAGGATCCGCTGACCGTGCCGGCCGCGGCGCTGGCGGCGTTGCCGGACCGGCTCCGCGCCGCCCAGCGGACCTTCGACCGTACCGGCGGGCTGCACGCCGCAGGGCTCTTCACCGCGGCCGGGGAACTGGTCGTCGTCCGCGAGGACGTGGGCCGGCACAACGCCGTTGACAAGGTGGTGGGCTGGGCGGCCCGGGAGGGCCGGCTGCCGCTGCGCGGACAGGTGCTGCTGGTGTCCGGCCGGGCCAGCTTCGAGCTCACCCAGAAGGCCTGGATGGCGGGCATACCCATGCTGGCGGCCGTGTCGGCGCCGAGCACACTTGCCGTCGATCTGGCGCTGGAGGCGGGCATGACGCTGGTTGGCTTCCTGCGCGGCCCGGCCATGAACGTGTATGCCGGCGCGCAGCGCGTCACCACCTGAGCCGGCCTCACCTGGGCCGGCCTCACCTGGGCCGGGCGGGTCGCCGCCGGCCCGGCCGGGATCGGCCCGGCTCCGGCCAGTCGGCCACCGTGGACGGAGCCAGGCCGTGGCGCAGCACCTCGTCCATCAGCCGAGCCATCGAGTAGTCCGGCGCGCAGCCCAAGGCGCGCTCGACGGCGACGCACGCCAGTGCCCCCTCCCCCTGTCGCCAGGCGGCGAACGCCAGCAGCGCCGCCGGCCCGGCCACCAGCTCGGGTTCGGCCCGGCGTGCCACGTCGAGCCACAGCGCCACGTGCCACTCCTCGTCGGTGATGCGTTCCCAGGCGTAGTCGCGCACCGGCAACTGCACCAGGAGAAGGGTGAGCCATGCCAGCTCGTCGTCGGTGAGCCGGCCGCCGTGCCGGTAATGGTCGATCGCGTCCCGCACGGCAGCCTCGCCCGCCGAGCGCAACCGGCGCTGGCCGAGCAGGTCGCCGGGCGGGGCGTCGTCCAGGAGGCGGCCCAGTCGGCGGCGGGCCTCCTCGGTGGCGCGCCGTACCGAGTCGCGGTCCGGGCCCTCGACCGCAGCCACCTGGTCCACCAGCGCGGACCGGTCGGGCAGGGCGACGCGCCCGGCATAGCTGGCGGCCGCGGCGATCGGGCTGCTTTCCGGATCGACCACGGTGCCGTCCGGTGGGCAGCAGTCGGCACTTTCGCAGAGGTAGGACCAGTAACGCCCGTCGGTCACCCGTAGCGCCTCGAGCACCGGCGGGCCGGTGCGCCGGAGCGCGGCGAGCAGGGCGTCGACCGCGGGCGTGACCCGGACAGTCGGGCCGTAGCCGACCACCATGGTGTTCGCCGCCCCCTGCCGGCCAACCACCGCCGCCACCTGCGCAGCCAACAGGTCATGCGCCTCGGCGGGCGCGCCGGCCACGGGCAGATCGCCGCGGGCGGTGAAGATGATCTGACCACCGCGCAGAGCGATCGCCACCACGCTGTCGGTGGGATGGAAGCCCAGTAGGTATGGCACCGCGGCGATCAGGTCGGCCGGCGAACGGACGGAGAGAGTGGGTGGCTGCGCGGTCGAGGTCATGCCGGGCAGCCTGGCCCCCGTGCGGCCCGCGGTAAAGGCACCGGCCGTCGCCTGTGGACGACACGCGTGTCGTCCACAGGCACTCTGCGTATTGTCCCTGGTCAGGAGCGGAACATCAGGCTGTCCAAGTCGACGCCGTTGCGCCAGGCGGGCTGGCGCGAGCGCAGGTCGAGAGTCAGCTCGACCGCCGACACGACGTCGTAACCGGCCGCGCGAAGGCAGTGCAGGGCTTCCACGTTTCGCAGCTCCGGCTTGACGGTGAGCCGAGCGAGGCGCCGCCGGCGGGCCTCCTCGGCCACCTGGCGCAGCAGCAGGCGGCCGATCCCCCGGCCCCGGTGCGCCCCGGCAACCACCACCGGCTCCACCTGCCCGTGCTGCCCGTTCAAGATCAGCCCGATGAGCCCGATCACGCCGGCTCGGGAATGCTCGGCGACCCACACCCCGGACAAATCCAGGCGGGTGAGGTATTCCTCGAATGCGGCACCTGGGTCGCCGCCGCCGCCGAAGCCCGGGTCGTCGTACAGCGCGCGGTGCTGGTCGGTCAGCTCGACCCACAGCCGGCGCCCCGCGGCGTGGTCCGCCGGTCGGTAGGCACGGACAGCCACATCGGTCATGGGCTCATGCTTACTCCGGATCGTCGCCTCGCGATACCCACTCCGGGCCAAACGGCTACCTTGCGCACATGGACCTGCCCTACCTGCGGTCGCATCCACATCACCTACCGGCGTTCCTGACCCACCAACGCATCCGGGAGACGCCGGTGGCGGGCGGCGATATCTGCGCGGCGTCCCGCCTCACCCTCGACGACGGCACGTCGCTGTTCGCCAAGTCCTGGCCGGAGGGCTCGCCGGCCCCCGTACCGGACGGATTCTTCGCGGCCGAGGCCGCCGGCCTGCGGTGGCTGCGCGCGGCAGGTGCGGTTCCCGTCCCGGACGTCATCGCGGTTTTCCCCGACCTGCTCGCGCTCGAGTGGGTCGACCCCGGTCCGGCCACGCCCGAGGCCGCCGGGGCCTTCGGTCGCGCGCTGGCCCTCACGCACCGGGCGGGCGCCGACGCCTTCGGCGCGCCCTGGCCGGGCTTCATCGGCGCGATACCGCAGGACAACGCCCCCGACGACGGCCCGTGGCCGGCGTGGTTCGCACAGCGCCGGCTGCTGCCCTACCTGCGGCGGTCGGCCGACCGGGGAGCGCTGTCCGCGGCCGAGGTCGGTCTGGTCGAGCGGGTCATCAGCCGGATCGACGGGTACGGCGGCGTCGAGCGCCCGGCGCGCATCCACGGCGACCTGTGGCCGGGCAACCTGCTCTGGGCAGCCGACGGCCGGGTGTGGCTGGTCGACCCGGCGGCCCACGGCGGGCACCGGGAGACCGACCTCGCGCAGCTCACGCTTTTCGGAGGTGCGGCGCACCTCGACCGGATTCTCGGCGGATATCAGGAGATGTGGCCGCTCGCCGACGGCTGGCGCGCCCGGCAGCCCCTGCACCAGCTGCACCTGCTGCTGGTGCACACCGCGATGTTCGGCGCCGCCTACGCCGAGGCGGTCCGGGCGACGGCAGAGAGCGCGTTGCGCGCGTGACGCGCTACGGTCGATCGATGAGCAGTCGGATGACCAGTCGGATCACCGGTCGGGTGGGCGAACCCTTCAGCGGGCCGGCGGGCCGCGGGCTCGTCGACCGCTACGGGCGGGTCGCCACCGACCTGCGGGTCTCGCTGACCGACCGGTGCAACCTGCGGTGCTCGTACTGCATGCCGGCCGAAGGACTGGCCTGGTTGCCGCGGCCCGAGTTGCTCACCGACGACGAGGTGACCCGGCTGGTCCGGGTCGCCGTCGAACTGCTGGGTGTGACGGAGGTGCGGTTCACCGGCGGCGAGCCGTTGCTCCGCCCCGGCCTGCTGGGCATCGTGGAGCGGACCGCCGCCCTGTCGCCCCGCCCGACGCTGTCGCTGACCACCAACGGCATCGGCCTCCACCGGCTGGCCGGCCCGCTGCGGGCGGCCGGGCTCGACCGGGTGAATGTGTCGCTCGACACACTCGATCCCGGTCGCTTCGCCGAGCTCACCCGGCGCGACCGCCTGGCGGACGTACTGGCTGGACTCGCGGGGGCCGCCGGGGCCGGACTCACGCCGGTAAAGATCAACTCAGTCCTGATGCGCGGTCTCAACGACGACGAGGCGCCGGCCCTGCTGCGATTCGCCCTCGCACACGGCTACGAGCTGCGGTTCATCGAGCAGATGCCGCTGGACGCGCAACACGCCTGGGACCGGGAGAAGATGGTGACCGCGGCGGAGATCCTGGTCGCGCTCCGGGCCGAGTTCACCCTCCTGCCCGACCCCGCTCCCCGCCACGGAGCGCCAGCCGAGACCTGGCTGGTCGACGGCTACGAAGGCTGGTCGGGCCGACCGGCCCGGGTGGGCGTGATCGGCAGCGTGACCCGCCCGTTCTGCGGCGACTGCGACCGCACCCGGCTCACCGCCGACGGGCAGGTGCGCTCATGCCTCTTCGCCACCGAAGAGTCCGATCTGCGCGGGGCGCTGCGGGCCGGCGCGGACGACGCCGAACTGGCCCGCCGCTGGCGTACGGCCATGTGGGGTAAGCGGGCCGGGCACGGCATCGACGACCCGACCTTCCTGCAGCCGGTGCGCCCGATGTCGGCGATCGGGGGCTGAGGGTTGCTGACCGTGCGCTACTTCGCCGGCGCCCGGGCCGCCGCCGGCGTCGCCGAGGAGGCCGTACCGGCTGAGCCGGTTCAGCCGGCGGCGCCGGCCGGGCCGAGCCTCGACGAGCTGACCCGCGACCTGGCCGAGCGGCACGGGCCGCGGCTGGCCCGGGTGCTGCAGGTGGCCAGCTTCCTCGTCGACGGCGTCGTCTGGCACGATCGGCGCGCTCCGTTGCCGGCGGGGGCAACGATAGACGTGCTGCCGCCGTTCGCCGGCGGCTGAGGGAGGCGGCGTGTTGTCGGTGCTCGCGTTCGTCGGCGCGGCGACCGTCGTCCTCGGTCTCATCCACCTCTACCTGTGGAAGCGACTGGTCCGGGACACCATCCGGCCGGGCCGGTGGCGCCGGACGGGTGGTTTCGCCGCGCTCGCGCTGGCCGTGCTGGTCCCGGCCACCATGGTGGCCACCCGCGCCGGCCTGAACTGGCTGGCGT
>DASVMV010000291.1:0-12479 GCA_036384155.1 Micromonosporaceae bacterium | reverse complement strand
CGCCCGACGCTCGCCGCGTCGTAGTCGGCAGAATCGGCGGGTGCCCGTCCATGAAATTACCGATCCGGACGACCCGCGGATCGCCGACTACCGGGCTCTGACGGACGTCGAGCTGCGCACCCGCTGGGAGCCCCCGCACGGCCTGTTCATCGCCGAAGGCGAACTCGTGCTGCGGCGGGCGTTGCGGGCAAGCTACCCGGCCCGCTCCTTCCTGGTCGACATCAAGCGGGTGGACCAGCTGGGCGACCTCGTTGAGGCGGGAGCACCGGTCTACGCGGCAGCGCCGGCGGTGCTTCAGGCCGCCACCGGGTTCCACGTGCACCGAGGGGTGCTGGCCTCGTTCCACCGGCGGCCGCTGCCGGCGCCCGGTGCGGTGCTCGCCGCCGCCCGGCGGGTCGCGGTCCTCGAAGACGTCAACAACCACACCAACCTGGGCGCGATCTTCCGCGGGGCGGCGGCGCTCGGCGTCGACGCGGTGCTGCTCTCGCCGTCCTGCGCCGACCCGCTCTACCGGCGCAGCGTACGGGTGAGCATGGGCGAGGTATTCGCGGTGCCGTACGCCCGGCTGGAGCCGTGGCCCGACGGGTTGGCGCAGGTCCGGGCGGCCGGATTCGCGGTCCTGGCGTTCACCCCGGCGGCCGACGCGCTGCCGATCCACCGGCTGAGCGGCGCGCAGCGGGCGCGGGCGGCGCTGCTGCTCGGCGCCGAGGGCGCGGGACTGTCGCGGCCCGCGATCGCGGCCAGCGACGCGCGCGTGGTCATTCCGATGCGCCGCGGCGTCGACTCGCTCAACGTCGCCGCAGCCGCGGCGGTCGCGTTCTGGGAACTGGGCCGCGACGACCTGGCGTGACGGCCGCCAGCGCTACCGCACGATGTCGGTGCTAGATCCAACGCCGTTCAGTTAGGGGTTGTCGGTGGGTGTCAAGGGCCGGCGGTGAGGATGTTGATCTCTATGGTGGCTTGGTAGCTGGTGCGGTCGATGTTCGGCCCGCGGGCGTTGTATGTGAAGATCGCGCGTTTGACGATGCCACGCAGCAGGTCGAACAACGCCCGCACCGGTGCGACCCCGAGTCGTTGCCGGGCCTGAGGCAGCGCGCTGGCTGTCGGCGTGACCAGGGCCATGCCGCGCAGACCGGCGGTCAGCCGATGCCAGTAGCAGATAGACCACGACACGGGCTGGCAGCAACCGAACCCGGCCTTGCGCCCCGCCGGTGCGTTCGTGCGCGTCATCGACCATTTCGAACGGCACCAGCTGGGTCAGCTCACCCAGATGACCCGGCGCGAACCGGCCGCCGCCACCGTCACCGTGCGCGGCGTTGGATCTAGAACGTTCGTTGCTGCCAGGACGACAACAACCGTTCTAGATCGCGATCCAGGTGGCTCGGGCGTAGCCGAGCACGGCGCCCGACGGGCCGTACAACGTCGAATCCTTCCGGGGCGCCGACGGAGGGCCCGGTCACGACAGCGCGGTGAGGGCCTTGGCGTACGCCGGCGGCACGAAATGCGGCCCGCCGGGAGTCAGCACGTCGGACCGGGAGGCGGCGGCCCACGCCTCTTCCGGTACGGCGGCACGCAGTGCCCGGACCACGGGTGCGTCCCGCCACTCCTCGGTTTCGAGGAGCAGGCCGAGGGCGACCAGCGACTCTTCGACCTCGCCGACGCATTCGAACGGCTTGTGTGCGTCGATCCCGAGCAGTTCCAGGTATCCGGGCACCTGCTGCGGGTCGGCCAGCAGGTCGGCGCTGAAGATGGCGGAAAGCCGGGCCCGGGACATGAACGGGGCCAGTGCGAGGAAGATGAACCGGCATTTCGGGCAGTGCCCGCACCAGCGCGCGCTCGGACCGTGCAGCCTGAATGCGGCGTTGCAGCTGGTCACCACCGCGTCGTACCGGGTGAACTGGGCGAAGAGCCGGGCGATGTGCAGCTCCGAGAGGGTACGCAGCAGCGAGAAGTACGGCTCGGTCAGCCCCGCGTGCTCGACGACGGCGGCCCGCAGCAGCCCTTCCGCCTCGATCCCCTTGGACCACTGGTGGTTGATCTCGTGACCATTCCAGATCAGGTTCGGGTCGGACGCGGAGCGCTCGTTGGACATCACCACCGGACCGAGTCCGTGCAGCGCGGAGGTCGCCACGGCGATCAGCGAGTTGATCGCGGTGACCGGAATGTGCCCGTTGCGGGCGCCGGCCGCGTTCAGCCCGAAGAGCGTCGGATCGAGCCGGCGGCGGGCGGCCAGAGCCGGCAGGCCGGAGGCCCGGTTGACCGACTCGATGACGTGGTTGGGGTTGACCGAGAACGGCACCGGGCCCAGGTCGGCCTCCCGGAGCGCCTCCAGGGTCACGATCGAGTCCTTGCCGCCGCCCACCGGTGAGAGCGGGCGCCGGTCCGTCGTGTCCACCGGCGCCGGCGGCTCGGGGCGCCCCTCGGGCAGCGACGGCGCCAGCTCCAGCACGTACGGCAGGTCGTTGCGGTAGGCGTACTCGGCCAGGCCCTTGGTGTAGATGGCCCGGACGAACGCGGCCGCGGCCTCGCCCAGCGGCGCCGGCGCGACCAACCGCGGCGGCGCGGCGGCCTTGTAGTAGCTCACCCCGGCGACCAGGTGCAGCAGATCGAGCACCCCGTCGAACGCCGTGAGCGCCCCGGGGCCCGGTGGCGATTCCGGCAGTGGAAACGTCACCGTCTCGGTGAACCGCAACTCGCCACCCGGTCCGCGCAACGCATAGTCGAACGACGCCACGCCGGTGACCGGGTCGAACGAGCGGGACGGGAACGCGAAGGAGTCCATCTGCCGAAGCTGTCGGTTGGGCACAGGCCATACTAGGCCAGGTCGCCGCCCGATCCGTCGCTGAAGGAGTTCCTGTGCGCCTGGCTGACCTGCGCGGACGTTCCGTCGCTGTCTGGGGCACCGGACGGGAGGGCCGCGCCGCCGTCAAGGCCGTCGCGGCGCACGCTCCGGCCGACCTGGTCGTCGTCGACGACCGGGGCGACCACTGGTCGCTGCCCTGGGAGGGCGAGCTGGCGCAGGCCGCGCCGCTGGTGACCGGGCCCGCGGCATTCGACCGGCTGGCCGCGGCCGATGTCGTGGTGCGCTCGCCGGGCGTCCCGCAGACCCATCCGTGGATTATCGACCTGCGCGGCCGCGGCGTGCCGATCACCTCCGGAACGGCGCTGTGGATGGCCGATCACGGCGCCCGCACGGTGGGGGTGACCGGCAGCAAGGGCAAGAGCACCACGTCCAGTCTGATCAGCCACCTGCTCACTTCCGTTGGCCGGCCCAACGTGTACGGCGGCAACATCGGCGTACCCGTACTCGACCTGCCGGAGGCCGACCTGTACGTGCTGGAGCTGTCCAGCTACCAGTGCAGCGACCTGACCGATTCCCCGAGGGTGGCAGTGGTCACCGCGCTGTTTCCGGAACACCTCGACGCGCACGGCGGCGAGCGGGAGTACTACCGCGACAAGCTCAACCTCCTGGCCCACGGTCCGGAAACGATCGTCGTCAACGGTGTCGACGCCCGCCTGCTGGCCGAACTCGGCGACCGGCCCGCGATCCGCGCCGGAGCCGCCGACGGGTTTCACATCGCAGCCGGTCCAGGCGGCCCGGAGTACGTCTTCGCCGGGGATCGGCCGCTCCTCCCGCGTTCGGCGTTCCCCCTGGTCGGGCGGCACAACGCGGGCAACCTGTGCGTGGCGCTGGCGGTGCTCGACGCGCTCGGCGTCGACTGCGTCGCGGCCCGGGACGCGCTTGCCGAGGCCGTGGCCGAGTTCCGGGGGCTGCCGCACCGGCTGGCCGAGATCGCCGACCCGTCGGGGCTGCTGTTCGTCGACGACACCCTGGCGACCAGCCCGTACGCGTCGATGCACGCGATCGAGGCGTACGAGGGCCGGCCGCTGACCGTGATCGTCGGGGGCACCGACCGCGGTCTGGACTACACGCCGCTGCGTGAGCACCTGGCCCGGCGGACGATCACCGTCATCGGCATCCCGGACAGCGGCCCCCGCATCGTCGAGGCCCTCGGTGGGCTGCCCGGAGTCCGCGCCGAGCGGGCCGACGATCTGCTCGGCGCGGTACGTCTGGCGCGCAAGCTCACCCCCGTCGGAGGGGTGGTGCTGCTGTCGCCGGCCGCCCCCAGCTACGGACAGTTCCGCAACTTCGAGCACCGCTCCGAGGTCTTCGCCCAGGCGGTACGCGACACCGCGTGACGCCGGGCTGACGTGCCGTACAAGCGCGCGCCAACCGCCGGGCGGTCGTCCCACCGCACGTCCACTCATGGTCCATTGGCCCTCGCGCGCCCGGCGGCCGCGGCCGTAGCCTGGGGGCTCGGCGCTGGAGCGCCCACCGATCCGCGTACCGGTGAAGGGTTTGATGAGCATGAGCACCGACGAGCTGGTGGCCCGGCACAAGGCCGTGCTGCCCGACTGGATGCCGCTGTACTACGACGAGCCGATCGAAATCGTCTCCGGCTCCGGCTGCCGGGTCACCGACGCGTCCGGGCGCAGCTACCTGGACTTCTTCGGTGGGGTGTTGACCAACATGCTCGGATACGACATCGCCGAGGTGCGGGAGGCGGTCGAGCGCCAGTTGCGCACCGGCGTCGTGCACACCTCGACCCTCTACCTGATCCGGCAGCAGGTGGAGCTGGCCGAGAAGATCGCACGGCTCTCCGGCATCCCCGACGCGCGGGTCTTCTTCACCAACTCCGGGACGGAGGCAAACGAGGCGGCGCTGCTGGTTGCCACGAACCACCGGCGCTCCAACCAGATCCTGGCGGTGCGCAACAGCTACCACGGCCGGTCGTACGCCGCCATGGGCGTCACCGGAAACCGGGGCTGGTCGGCCAGTGCGCTGAACCCCCTGCGGGTGAGCTGGCTGCACTCGGGCGACCGGCTGCGCGGGCTGTTGTCGCGGCTGGGCGCCGACGAACAGATCGACGCGGCCGTAGAGGACCTGCGCGAGGTGCTGGCCACCGAGACCTCCGGCGACGTGGCCGCCCTGATCGCGGAGCCGGTCCAGGGCGTGGGCGGGTTCGTGCATCCCCCCGACGGCCTGTTTGGGGCGTGGAAGAAGGTGCTCGACGAGTCGGGGATCCTGCTCATCTCCGACGAGGTGCAGACCGGTTGGGGCCGTACGGGCGAGCACTTCTGGGGCTACCAGGCCCACGACGTCATCCCTGACCTGCTGACCTTCGCCAAGGGCATTGGCAACGGCTTCGCGCTCGCCGGGGTGGTGGGCCGGGCCGAGGTGATGAACCAGGTGCCGGCGATCTCGTTCTCGACCTTCGGCGGCAACCCGATTTCCACGGCGGCCGGCAATGCGGTGCTCGACTACCTGCTCGACCACGATCTGCAGGCGAACGCGGCCCGGGTGGGTGCCATCCTCGGCGATGGCCTGCGCTCGGCGGTCGGGGCGTACGACATCGTCGGCGAGGTGCGCGGCAAGGGCCTGATGCTGGGGGTCGAGCTCGTCCAGCCGGGTGGGCGGCAGCCCAATCCCGCCGCCACCGCCCGCGTCTTCGAGGAGTGCAAGCGCGGCGGTCTGCTGGTCGGCAAGGGCGGGCTCTACGGCAACGTGGTGCGGATGGGCCCGCCGCTCACGCTGACCGAAGAGGAGGCCAAGGAGGGACTGGAGATTCTGGTGGCGGCTATTACGGCGGTGGAACGATCATGAACATCACACATTTCGTCGACGGCAAGCCGTGGACCGGCGGCGCGGCCCGGCAGGGTGCGGTCTACGACCCGGCAACCGGGCGGCTCAGCAGTCAGGTCGACCTGGCCTCGGCGGCCGATGTCGCGGTGACCGTAGAGGCGGCCGCGCAGGCCGGCCGGGCGTGGCGGGGCGCGTCGCTGTCCAAACGCGCCGCCGTGATGTTCGCCTTCCGGGAGATCGTCAACGCCCGGCGCGACCAACTGGCGGCGGTCATCACCGCCGAGCATGGCAAGGTGCTCGCGGACGCCGCCGGCGAGGTGCAGCGCGGCCTGGAGGTGGTCGAGTACGCCTGTGGCATTCCGAGCCTGATCCGGGGTGGCTTCAGCGCGAACGTCTCCACCGATGTGGACTCCTACAGCCTGCGCCAGCCGCTTGGCGTGGTGGCGGTGATCTCGCCGTTCAACTTCCCGGTGATGGTCCCGCTGTGGTTCGTGCCGATCGCGATCGCCTGTGGCAACGCCGTGATCCTCAAGCCGTCCGAGAAGGACCCCTCGGCGTCGACCCTGCTCGCTGAGTGGTTCGTCGAGGCGGGCCTGCCCGGCGGGGTCTTCAACGTCGTACACGGCGACAAGGAGGCGGTCGACGCGCTCCTGGATCACCCCGAGGTGCGGGCCGTTTCGTTTGTCGGCTCCACGCCCGTGGCGCGCTACGTCTACCAGCGGGGCACGGCGGCCGGCAAGCGGGTGCAGGCGCTCGGCGGGGCGAAGAACCACATGGTGGTGCTGCCGGACGCCGACCTCGATCTGGCGGCGGATGCGGCGGTCAGCGCCGGGTTCGGCTCGGCGGGGGAGCGGTGCATGGCGATCTCGGTGGTCGTCGCGGTGGAGCCGGCCGCCGACCGCCTGGTGGAGAAGATCGCCGAGCGGATAGGTGCCATCCGCACCGGCGACGGGCGCCGGCCGGGTTGCGACATGGGGCCGCTGGTGACCGCCGCCCACCGCGACCGGGTCTCGTCGTACGTCGAAGCCGGGGTGCGCGCCGGTGCGACAGCGGTCGTCGACGGGCGGGCCGTCGAGCCCGATGGGGAGGCCGGCGGGTTCTGGCTCGGACCCACCCTCTTCGACCATGTCACCCCGGAGATGTCCGTCTATACCGATGAGATCTTCGGCCCGGTGCTGTCCGTGGTCCGGGTCGGCTCGTACGACGAGGCGCTCACGCTGGTCAACCACAACGAGTACGGCAACGGCACGGCGATCTTCACCAACGACGGTGGCGCGGCGCGCCGGTTCCAGCACGAGGTGGAGGTCGGCATGGTGGGCGTCAACGTGCCCATACCGGTACCGATGGCCTATTTCTCCTTCGGCGGCTGGAAGGCTTCCCTCTTCGGCGACGCCCACGCTCACGGCAGCGACGGCGTGCATTTCTTCACTCGCGGCAAGGTGGTCACCAGCCGGTGGCTCGACCCGCGGCACGGCGGGGTGAACCTGGGCTTCCCCACTCAGTCCTGACCGCGCGACGGCCGTGGCGGCCGCTGAGTCGATGAATGCTGGGTCGATGGTTCCTGCGTCGATGGCGGCTGCGGGTGTGGTTGCTGCGGGGCCGGCCGCGGGCCGGCGGTGCGCAACAGCCGCAGCACGGCCGCCGCGAGCAGGTAGCCGATCAGCGCCACCGGCGGGATGCCGAGCGGGTCGGCGGCGGTCTTGGGCGCAAGGCTGTTGGTGAGAAGCCCGAACACCGCGCCGGCGTAGCCGGCCACGGTGAGCGTGGCCCGTACCCACGGCCGGCGCGGTACGGCCGCAAGCGCCGCCCGTACCGGCCCGGGCAGGGGCAGCTTCCGGCTCTCCGGCCGCATCTCGAACCGGCCGAACACCGCGACCAGCACCGCGAGCACCGCCGCCAGCATGATCAGCCAGGGGATCCGCCAGAGCCACCAGAACGCCGTTCCGACGGGAGGCGTGGGCAGCAGATGGAGCCCGCCGAGTGCGCCGGCGAGCAGCGCCGCGGCGCTGATGTGCCACAGGAAGACGGTCAGCACCACGGCGTTCACGGCCACCACCACGGACCACGGGCCGGGCCGGCGCAGCCAGCGGTCGAGGCCCGGGCGCAGCAGCAGGATGAGCCCGAGCTGGGCGGTGGCGACGGCCAGCAGCGCGATGGTCGGTGGCGACATGTTGTGCGGCCGCTCACCCGCGACATCGATCATGCTGACCGGGTACGGGCCCGGTCCGGTCAGGAGCACCGCCGCGATCAGGCCGCCCAGCAGCAGCGGTAGGCCTATCCGCGGACCGGGCGGCAGCCGGCCGTCCCGCCAGGCGTAGCCGATCTGGTGCAGCGCGAGCCAGCCGAACAGAAAGTTGGCCGCGCCGACGACCGGCACACCGCTGAACCGGGCGAGGTCGCCGACGGCGACCAGGACGGCCAGCACCGCCGGTACGGCGAAGCCGTAGCGGCGGTGCAGCCGGTACGTGAGCGGAGCCAGCAGCACGACGGTGAGGTAGGCGGACAGGAACCACAGCGGGATCGAGGCGAACCACACCACGGTGCGGACCTGGTCGGCCGGGGCGCCGACCGCGCTCGCGCCGGTAGCGCAGACGGCCAGGGTCAGCAGCAGCACGGTCGTCGGCCGCACCAGACGGGCGCTGCGTTCCTGCAACCAGCCGGCCGCGTCGCCGCCGCGGTTGCGGTAAGCGGTCAGCGATGCCGCGTTGGCGTACCCGCCGACCAGGAAGAACACCGGCATGACCTGGAACACCCAGGTGAGCGGGTAGGCCCATGGCAGGTCGCCCAGAGCGGAGCGCCCGGTGAGCCGGCCGGCTGGGTCGTACCGGATGTCCGTGATCAGCCAATGACCGAGGACCACGGCGATGATGGCCACCGCGCGGAGGAGGTCAACCACCCGTTCCCGCGACGCGGGGGTGCTTTCGGCGAGCTGGCGTGCCCGGCGCACCTGCACAGGTTACGGCCGGCGTGGGCCCGCGCCGGCCGGAACATCCGTCCCGGACGCGATCTCGTCGGTGGGCAGGAGCTTGTGGTGGAGAGCCAGTGGATCGGTCACCTCCGGCAGACCGCGGGCGGCCAGCCACGCCGCACCGGCCGCCGCGTTCCGGGCGAGGCGCCGTGGCGCAGCCGGCCACCGGCGGTCGATCTCCCGCGATACCGCCCGGGCGAGGGGGGTGTCCGTGGTCAGGAGGCCGCCGCCGAGCACCACCGGGGTCACGGCGTCGGCCGGCCGGATCCGGGCGATGCTGGCGCTGAGCAGCCGCGCGGCTTCGTCGACGATCTCCCGCGCCCCGGCGTCACCGGCCGCGTACGCCCGCATGACCAGGTTGCTGAGGGCGGCCAGTTCGACCGGCGGTCGGCGGGTGACGGCCTGGACGACCGACTCCACCATGGCCCGGGAGGAGGGCTCCGCCGGTGCCGCCGCGCCGAGCAGTTGACGCAGCACCAGCCGGGACAGCGGTGCCGGCTCCCGGCCGGCGTCCAGGTCGGCGAGCGTACGTCGAACGGCCTCGCGGCCGAGCCAGAACCCCGAACCGGCGTCGCCCAGCAGCCAGCCGTGGCCATCGGCGACCCGGGCCACGGCGAGGTCGCAGATCTCAGCGGCGATGGCGCCGGTGCCCGCGATGAGCACCGTGCCGTCGGGAGCCGGGGTGCCGGCGGCGTACGCGGCGAGCGCGTCGCTCACCACCGCGTATTCGCAGCGCAGTCCGGCGTCCCGCCAGACGCGGTCGAACGCCGTCCGGGCGTCCGGATCGGCACCCAGCCGGGCCCCGCCGGCCAGGCCGATCGTGCCGGCGCGGACCGCGGCCGGCTCGACGCCGGTGAGCGCTTCGCCGAGTGCGGCCTTCAGGTGGCCGGCCGCCGCCGGGCCGTGGGTGGTGGGGTTACCCCCGCCGGCCCGGCCGGTGCCGACGCGCTTGCCGTCGATGGATGCCAGGACGGCCCGGGTGGAGGTACCGCCCACGTCGAGTCCGAGCACGAGCGATGTACGCATCGGCCGCGGCACCTCCGGGGGCGGATGGACTGCCGGCACGGTAACAGTTTGAAAACTTCGCCCGCGGTCTTGACAAGGAGGGGCCTCAGTAAGAAGTTTTACCACTAACAGTAAACAACCCTATCTGAAAGGGCCGATCATGGCCGACCGCCGGGGAGAGCCGGACACCGTCGCCGCGGTGGCCGGAACGGAGGCGGTCAATGGCCAGAGCTCGTCGGCCGCCGCGGCTGCCCCGGCGTCCGACGGCGTCCTCGTCCACGTCCGGTCCCGCCTGCCGGAGTTCACCGGCGCGCTTCAGCGGGTCGCCGAGCAGGTGCTCGCCGATCCCGCCGGGGCCGCGCGGGCGACCATCGTCGAGTTGGCCGAGCGCAGCGGGACCTCGCCGGCCACGGTCACCCGGTTCTGCCGCGCCCTCGGCTTCGAGGGATACGCCGATCTTCGGTTGGGCATCGCGGCGGAAACCGGCCGCGCCCGCTCGGCGGGGTGGACCGTCGACATCGGCCGCGAAATCCAGCCGGGCGACCCGCTGCACCGGGTGCTCGACCAGATCATGGCCGCCGACACCCGGGCCATGCACGACACGGCCACGCTGCTCGACCTGACCGAGGTAGAGCGGGCGGCCGTCGCCATCGCCGGCGCCACCCGGGTGAACATCTTCGGCGCCAGCGGCAGCGCCCTGGTGGGCGAGGAGATGCAGTTCAGCCTGCACCGGATCGGCGTGGCCGCGTGGGCCTGGACCGATGTGCACAACGGGCTGGCCAGTGCCGCGCTGCTGCGGCAGGGGGACGTGGCACTGGGCGTCTCGCACAGCGGCGAGACCCGCGAGACGATCGAGATGCTGGCGGAGGCCGGCAGCCACGGCGCCACCACCATCGCGCTGACCAGCTTTCCGCGGTCCCCGCTGGCGGAGCTGGCCGACATCGTGCTCATCACCGCCACTCAGGCCACCACGTTCCGGCCGGACGCTCTGTCTGCCCGCCATCCCCAGCTGGTCGTGCTGGATCTGCTGTACGTGGCCGTCGCGCAGCGCACCCACGACCGGGCGCACGCGTCCTTCCAGCGCACCGCCAAGGCTGTGAGCGGGCACAAGGCGGGGGGTACGCCATGAGCGCCCGCCGCCGGGCACAGCCACACCCCAGGTTCGCCGTCGCCATCCCGCTGGCGTACGGCCGGACGCACCAACTCGCGGGAGAGGCGCCCCCTATCTGCCTCCGCCGCGTAGGTCCCCGCGGGGACGACAGCCACCACGCCCTCGGGTCGCGCCGAGCCGGATGCCTCCCGCCTTCGGCAGGACCCGGATACGCATCGAGGAGACAGAGATGCCCGTAACACCCGACCCCACGTCGGACCTGACCCGTCGTACGTTACTGCGCCGGGCCGCGGCCGCCGGTCTGCTCGCCAGCCCGGCCGCCGGCCTGCTCGCCGCCTGCGCCGGCAGCGAGCCGTCGAAGCCGAACACCGGCGGCGGCGAGAAGAACAAGGACAACCCGTTCGGCGCCAAGGACGGCAGCTCGGTGAAGGTGGTCATCTTCAACGGCGGCCTGGGTGACCAGTGGGCCAAGGAAGACAAGACCATCTTCAACGCGAAGCACCCGAAGATCACGGTCAACATGAGCTCGACCCAGAAGATCAAGACCGAAGAGCAGCCGAAGATGGCGACGCAGCCGAGCGACCTGGTCATGAACTCGGGCGCCGACATGATGGACCGCAGCACGCTCATCAATGAGGGCGCGATCGAGCCGCTCGACGATCTGCTCAAGGCGCCCGCCTGGGACGGCGAGGGCACCGTCGAAGACTCGCTGCT
Organism: Micromonosporaceae bacterium; assembly: GCA_036384155.1. Taxonomy (GTDB): domain Bacteria; phylum Actinomycetota; class Actinomycetes; order Mycobacteriales; family Micromonosporaceae; genus DASVMV01. The sequence goes on along the minus strand of DASVMV010000291.1, from coordinate 1,037 downwards.
GCCGGGAACGGTCGGCGACGGCACCCAGGACGGCAAGTTCTACGTCGTCAACGTGGCCTACACGGTCTGGGGAAACTGGTACAACGCGGCCCTGTTCACGAAGGAGGGCTGGCAGCCGCCCACGACCTGGGAGGAGTTCTTCGAGCTCGCCCCGAAGATCAAGGCGAAGGGCATGGCGCCGTACGTCCACGACGCGATCCACGGCTACTACCCGCGGTGGGCGTTCATGGCCAGCATCTGGAAGACCGGGGGCAAGCAGGTTGTCATCGACATCGACAACCTCAAGGAGAACGCCTGGAAGGCCGACGCCGTCCTCAAGGGGCTCGAGCCGTGGGAGAAGATGGTCAAGGACAAGCTGCTGCTGCCGGGCAAGCTCGACCACACCCAGTCCCAGCAGGCCTGGCTGGACGGGAGGGCCGCGTTCATCCAGGTCGGCACGTGGCTGAAGAACGAGATGGCCAAGACCATCCCGCCGGGGTTCGAACTGACGCTGTCGGACTACTGGAGCCAGTCGGGCGACACGGCGGCGAAGGACGTGTACGCGAGTTCCGGTGAGGGCATGGTCGTGCCGAGCAAGGCCCCCAACAAGGAGGCCGCGAAGGAGTTCCTGCGGGCCATCCTGTCCAAGGAGGGGTCGGCCAAGTTCGCCGAGCTGACCAAATCGCTGGCCTCCACGAAGGGCTCCGGCGACAAGGTGCAGGACTCCGCACTGGCCAGCGCGAACACGGTCATGAAGAACGCCAGCAGCCTCATCTCGGTGAAGATCTGGGACTGGTACGCCGACCTGGACAAGGAGAGCCAGAACCTGTCCGAGGAGCTGATGGCCGGCCGGCTCACGGCCAAGCAGTTTGTGGACAAGATGCAGGCGGCGGCCGACAAGGTCGCCAAGGACGACTCGATCAAGAAGCAGACCCGGAGCGAATGACGAAGCCGGAACAGCTAGTGAAGTGAGTGGCCATGCGGCACGGTGTTGGGCGTTTTGTCACGGGCTTCCTGGCCCTGCCGGTTGCGCTGTACCTCTTCTACGTGGTGTGGCC
>DASVMV010000290.1:0-9947 GCA_036384155.1 Micromonosporaceae bacterium | reverse complement strand
CGGGGCCGCCCTCGTGGCGCCCCGACCGCCCACCAGCGCGGCCGTCCGGCTCGTCACCGCCGGCGTCCAGGATGTCGAGCCCCACGTCGACGCCCGGCACCGCCGGTCCGGTCAGCGCGGTACGCAGCACCCGCTCGACGTCGTACGCCAGCGGCGGTCGGAGATGCCTGCGCGCCGCGGAGGGGACGGCAGGGAACCTCCGTTCGTCCTGTCGCCCCACCCGTGGCCCCCGATCGCGTCCCACCCCCCACTGCAGCTGCGACAGTGGTTCGAGGGTTCAACGCGCAAACCGGACGGATGTAACCAACCGAACGGACAAACCATCCCTTTGTCCCGCGATACCTCCAGGACGGGCGGCCGCGTTCAGCCGCCGTGGTAGGTGTTCTGCGCCCACTCCAGGCCGCGCGTGACGATCGCCTCGGTGACGTCCGCCGCCCGATCGACGATGAAGTCCAGCTCCTTGCGCTCGACTGCGGAGAAGTCGGTCAGGACAAAATCCGCCGGGTCCTGTCGGCCGGGCGGGCGCCCGATGCCCACCCGTGTCCGGAGGTAGTCGCGGGTGCCCAGGGACTTGGAGAGGGACCGCAGCCCGTTGTGGCCGCCTTCGCCGCCGCCGACCTTGGCCCGCACCTGCCCGTACGGCAGGTCCAGGTCGTCGTGTACGGCGATCAGCTGGTTCGCCGGCACCTTGTAGAAGCGCATCAGCCCGGCGACCGGCCCGCCGGACAGGTTCATGTAGGTCAGCGGCTTGACGATGACCAGCCGCCGGCCGGCGGCGAACTCCGCGGTACCCGGCGCACCGAACCGCAGCCGGCCCTCGGCGACGTCCGCGACCGCCCGGCGGTGCCGCCCGAATGACGCGCGGATCCGGCTCGCCAGCAGGTCGGCGACCAGGAACCCGACGTTGTGCCGGTTACCGGCGTACTCCCGGCCCGGGTTGCCGAGGCCGACCACGAGCCACGGCAGGGTGTCGTCCGCCACGATGTCTCACCTTCCGCACCCGCGGCCAATCCGCGCCAGCGCCGGGTGCCGGCGGTCCGGACAGCCGCCCCCGTGGCCCGGGGGCGCATGTCGGTACCGGGACCTCAGGACTCCGGCGCGGCCTCGGCCGGAGCCTCGGCGGTCTCCCCGGCCTCCTCGGCGGCCTCGGCCTCTTCCTCGGCCTCCTCCGGCTCCTCCGGCGCGATACCGGCCTCGGCCTCCAGCTGCTCGGCCGTCGGCGCGGCGGTCACCACGGCGATGGTCAGCTGGGGGTCGGCAATCAGCTCGACGCCGGCCGGCAGCTTGACCTCGCCCGCCGTGACGTGCGACCCGGCATCGAGGCCCTCGATGGACGCCTCGAGGTGATCGGGCAGCTTCGTGGCATCGGCGCTGACCGAGAGCGTGTCGTGCTCGGTCATCACGAGGGTGTTCTGGGCCGGCTCGCCGGTCAGCCGCACCGGAACCTCGACGGTCACCTTCTCGCCGCGGCGCACCAGCAGCAGGTCGATGTGCTCGTACGTGTCCTTGATCGGATGACGCTGGATCGCCTTGGGCAGCGCCAGCGCGCGCGTGCCGTCGCTGATCTCGATGGCCAGGAGCTGGTTGATGCCGCCGTGCCGGATCGCCGCGGCGAACTCCAGCGCGGGCAGCGCGATGTGCTTGGGCTTCTCACCGTGGCCGTACAGCACGGCCGGAACCTTGCCGGCCCGGCGGGTACGACGGGCACCACCCTTGCCGAACTCGGTGCGGGGCTCGGCGCTGATCTTTACCTCGGACACGGGAAAACTCCTGATGAATTCGCTGCGGCGGTTCGTCGACTCACGGTGCTCGGCGAGGGGCTCACAGGGGCGCTAACAGGATCGGCACAGCCCGGAGCACCGCGTCGATGACGGCGCCTCCGGGCGGTGTTCAGTCAGCGCACCACCGGGCGCCCTCGCCGGGGCAACCGCACCAGTCTACTCGAGGCCCACGACGCCTCGTCGGGGGTCCCCAGCCTCGGCCGTCAGCAGGTCAGCTGAGACCGCCGAAGAGCGTGGTCACCGAGCCGTCGTCGAATACCTCGCGGATGGCCCGCGCCAGCAGCGGGGCGATGGACAGTACGGTGATCTTGTCGACCTGCTTCTCCGGCGTCAGTGGAAGCGTGTTCGTGACGACAACCTCACTGATCCTGCTGTTCTTCAGCTTCTCCGGTGCCGGGTCCGACAGCACCGCGTGCGTCGCCGCGACCAGGACGTCCGCCGCCCCGGTGTCGTAGAGGATCTCGGAAGCCTTCGTGATGGTCCCGCCCGTGTCGATCATGTCGTCGACGATGAGGCAGACGCGTCCCTCCACGTCGCCCACGACCCGGTTGGCCACCACCTGGTTGGGCGTGCGCGGATCCCGCGTCTTGTGGATGAACGCCAGCGGGCAGCCGCCCAGCCGGTCGGTCCACCGCTCGGCGACCCGCACCCGGCCCGAGTCGGGAGCCACCACGCTCATCGGCCGGCCGGCGTACTTGGTCTCGATGTATCCGGCCAGCGTGTCCATCGCGAAGAGGTGGTCGACCGGGCCGTCGAAGAAACCCTGGATCTGGGCGGTGTGCAGGTCGACGGTCAGGATCCGGTTGGCGCCCGCGGTCTTGAGCAGGTCGGCGATCAGCCGGGCGGAGATCGGCTCCCGGCCGCGGTGCTTCTTGTCCTGGCGGGCGTACGGATAGAACGGCAGCACCACCGTGATCCGCTTGGCCGACCCGCGCTTCAGCGCGTCGACCATGATCAGCGTCTCCATGACCCAGCGGTTGATGCTGTGCGTCATGGACTGGACCACGAACGCGTCCGAGCCGCGCACCGAGTCCTTGAACCGGACGAACAGTTCGCCGTTCGCGAAGTCGTACGCGTCCGTGGGGGTCGGTGCGACGCCGAGCACCTCACCGATCTCCCGGGCCAACTCTGGAAACCCCCGGCCCGAGAAGAGCATCAGGTTCTTGCGGTTATCGGCGACGATGCTGCCCATCGGCTCGGCTGCTCCTGTTGGTCGAAGGTTCCGGCGGCGGTGGGCCGGAACTGCTACTCAGTAGTATCCCGCGCCTGCGGAGTCGCTCCCATCGGCTCTACCCGCTCGTGCGGTTGCTCACCCTCGGCGGCTTCGCCAACCGGCCGCAGCGCCCGCTCGGCCGCCTCCGCTGCCGCGGTTCCGGCTCGCTTCCGTTGGACCCAACCGACGACGTTGCGTTGCTGCGCGCGGGCCACGCCCATGGCACCCGGCGGCACATCCTCCACGATCACCGAGCCGGCCGCCGTGTAGGCGCCGTCGCCGACCTCTACCGGCGCGACGAACATGTTGTCGGCGCCGGTGCGCGCGTGGCTACCGATCACGGTGTGGTGCTTGGCCACGCCGTCATAGTTGACGAAGACCGTCGCGGCGCCGATGTTGCTCTGCTCGCCGATCGTCGCATCCCCCACGTACGACAGGTGCGGCACCTTCGAGCCCTCGCCGATCTGGGCATTCTTGGTCTCGACGAAGGTGCCCACCTTGGCCTTGCGCCCGAGGCGGGACGCCGGGCGCAGGTAGGCGTACGGGCCGACGCTGGCCTGCGGGCCGATCTCGGCACCCACCGCGTGACTGCGCAACACGGTCGCGCCGGCGCCGACCGTGGAGTCGATCAATGTGGTGTCCGGTCCTACGGTCGCGCCGTCGTCGACCACGGTGGAACCGGTGAGCTGGCTGTTCTGGTCGATCACGGCGTCCCGGCCGATCGTGGCGGTCACGTCGATCCAGGTGGTGGCGGGATCGAGGATCGACACGCCGGACCGCATCCACGCGAGGTTTATCCGGTCGCGCAGCAGCCGGCGCAGCATGGCGAGCTCGACGCGGTCGTTGCAGCCCAGTGTCTCGGTCGCGTCGGCCGCCAGATGTACTGCCACGTCCTCGCCCGCGACGGCAAGCAGCCCGAAGACGTCGGTGAGGTACTCCTCGCCCTGGTCGTTATCGGTCGACAGCTTGCCGAGCGCATTGCGCAGCAGGGCGGCGTCGAACGCGTAGATGCCGGCGTTGATCTCCCGGATGTCCTTCTGCTCCGGGCTCGCGTCGCGCTCTTCGACGATCCGCTCCAGGCGGCCGGCGGAGTCGCGCACGATGCGACCGAGTCCGGTCGGATCGGCCACCTCGGCCGTCAGGACCGTCGCCGCCGCGCCGGCCGATTCGTGCGACTGGACCAGCGCGGTAAGGGTCTCGGCCCGCAGCAGCGGCACGTCGCCGTTGAGGACGATCACGGTGCCGGCGATATCGCCGGCCGCCTCGAGCGCGACCCGTACGGCGTGACCGGTGCCCCGCTGCTCGGCCTGCAGCACTGGACTCGCATCCGGAGCCACCTCGGCCAGGTGGCCGGCGACCTGGTCGGCACCGTGACCGACGACGACGAGGGTGCGCTCGGCGGCCAGCGGGGCGGCGGCCGCCAGCACGTGGCCGAGAAGGGTGCGCCCGAGCAGCGGGTGCAGCACTTTCGGCAGCGCCGACTTCATCCGCTTGCCTTCACCGGCGGCGAGCACGACAACGCTGCGTGGCTGGGACACGACTAACTCCCGTCGGGGCGGCGGAACGTCTGCGGCCTCATGCTAATCGGAGGGCAGGCGGCTCCGAGCGGGCTCCCGGGAGAGGACTCGAACCCCTACAACCAGGACCAAAACCTGGCGTCCTGCCATTAGACGACCCGGGATCATATAAAAAGGACGAACTGCACAGCTCGTTATCCTGCCACCTTACCGCCCCGCCGATCCTTCCTCCGTAGCCATCCCCCCGCAGCCCGTTCTTCGCCATGCCCGAAACGGAGAGCAGACGTACGACGAGAAGCCGCGGGACCAAATCCGCGATTTGCTCGCCGCGCAGAAAACGGCAGCGTAAGTTACGGTAACGTAGGCGTAAGTTTTGATCATTCGTCAGTTCAGCGAGGTGCCATGACCACTCCCCTCAAGGCGGCCCCCGGGTTCGCCAAGCCGGATCCGAAGCCGCTCTACGAAGGCGCCCAGTCGACCGGCATCCTGATCGCGCTCTGGGCGTTCGTGGTCCTTCCGTTCGTCGCGCTCGTCGCCGCCATCCCGGTCGCCTGGGGCGGCTGGCTCAGCTGGACCGACGTGATCATCGCGGCGGCCTGGTACATGGTCTCCGGGCTCGGCATCACGGTCGGCTACCACCGTTACCTCACCCACGGCTCGTTCAAGGCCAAGCGGTGGCTGCGGGTGGCCCTCGCGGTGGCCGGCTCGTTTGCGGTTCAGGGCAACGTGACCCAATGGGTCGCCGACCACCGGCGGCACCACGCGTTCTCCGATCTCGAGGGCGACCCGCACTCGCCCTGGCGCTTCGGCAACAGCGTGTGGGGCCTCACCAAGGGCCTCTTCCACGCTCACATGGGCTGGCTGTTCCACCGCGAGCTGTCCAACCGCGCGCGGTTCGCGCCGGACCTCCTCGCGGACCGGGACCTCCGGCGGGTCGACCGGCTCTTCCCGGTGCTGGTGGCCATCTCGCTGCTCGCTCCCGCCGCCATCGGCGGCCTGGTCACCTGGTCGTGGCAGGGCGCGCTGACCGCGTTCTTCTGGGCCGGGCTGGTCCGGATCGGGCTGTTGCACCACGTCACGTGGTCGATCAACTCGGTGTGCCACGTCTACGGCGAGCGCCCGTTCGAACTGCGCCAGGGCGACAAGGCCGCCAACTTCTGGCCGCTGGCCATACTGTCCTTCGGCGAGAGCTGGCACAACCTGCACCATGCCGATCCGACCTCCGCCCGACACGGGGTGCTGCGCGGCCAGATCGACTCCACCGCCCGGGTCATCTGGCTGTTCGAGAAGCTCGGCGCGGCGTACGACGTCCGCTGGCCGAAGCCGGACCGGATCGCGGCCAAGCTGGCCAAGTCCGGGGCGGCCTGATCAGCCGGACGGCCCTACGGGAGAGGGTTCGAACGGCAGGCGGCCCGGCCGGGTCGGCTGGAGAGCGGCTGAGCCTGGCAGGATGGCCAAGTGACTGAACGCAGCGAGGGCGTAACCGAACGGGCTGTGGGCCGGCGCGCCAGCGCCCGACAGCACCGCGACGGCGACGAGACCGAGGGCGGGCGTCGTAACGGTCGGGCGACGACACCCATCCCGAGGCCGCCCGCCAAATCCGGCTCCCGGGTACGCATGTCGTCAACCCAGCGTCGGGAGCAGCTGATCGTCATCGGTCGCTCGCTCTTCGCCGAGCGCGGGTTCGACGCCACCTCGATTGAAGAGATCGCCGTCCGGGCCAAGGTGTCCAAGCCCGTCATCTACGAGCATTTCGGCGGCAAGGAAGGCCTGTACGCCGTCGTGGTCGACCGCGAGGTGCGAGCGCTGCTCGACCGGGTGGCCGCCGCGCTGACCGCCGGCCACCCGCGGGAGCTGCTCGAGCAGGCGGCGTTGGCGCTGTTGACCTACATCGAGGAGGAAACCGACGGCTTCCGGGTTCTGGTGCGCGAGTCACCAATGATGTCGGCCACCGGCAACTTCAGCAGCGTCCTCAACGACGTGGCCCACCGGGTGGAACACATCCTGGGCGCCGAGTTCAAATCGCGGGGGTACGACCCCAAGCTGGCCGAGCTGTATTCCCAGTCGCTGGTCGGGATGGTGGCACTGACCGGGCGCTGGTGGCTGGAGGTGCGCAAGCCGCGCAAGGACGCCGTCGCCGCGCACCTGGTCAACCTTGCCTGGAACGGGCTGTCCCACCTGGAGCCGAAGCCCTCGCTGCTCACCCGCCGGGGACGCTGACCGTCGGCTCACTAGCGTTTGGGCGCAGGTGCCGGACGACCGCGGAACCTTTCCTCGGCGTGGGCGTGCTCGGGCGGCCCGACCTTGTCGTACAGCCCGGTGGCCAGCAGCAGCAGGCCGAACAGCAGCGACACGATGACCGTCGACATCGAGAAGTTCAGGAAGTTCGCGGAGGTCTGCAGCACGGTCATCATGGCGATGCCGGTGACCAGGAACACGACGCCGGCGGTCAGGTTCATGTAGTGCCCGAGGTTGCTCCGCCGGGACGCCCCGATCAGCAGGAAGGCCCCGAACAGGACGGACACCAGAGCGAAGGCCAGGTTGGTCCGCAGCCCGAGCACCCACTTCCCGTCCCGGGCGAACAGCGGCTCACCCCAGAGCTCGATCACGCCGAAGATCCCGAACGTCAGGATGTAGAGCCCGACGAGCGCGGAGAACGCCCGGTAGAGCGGACGCGCCGGATGGTTGACCGGGAAGTGCGCCATGCTTCCTCCTCCGTACCCTGTCCCAGCAGATTGTCGGGCGCAACCGGGCGGTACGGTGGCGAAACCGGAAAAGCGGGCGGCGTCAGAGGATGAGCCGGGCCTTCTGCCACTCCTGGTGCTCGTCGTCCGAGCCCACCTTGCCGTACATGGCAGCCAGCAGCAGCGCCAGCCCGATGACCATGGTCACGATGCAGGTGGCCACGCTGAAGTTCAGGACGTTGGCATCGGTGCGCAGCACCGCGAGCGAGGCCACGGCAAGGGCCATGAACGCGTACGCCAGCGGCTTGTTGACCCGCACGTCGACGTTGCGGCCGACGATGGCGGCGATCAGGACGACCAGGCCGAGGCCGATGGACAGCAGCGAGTGGGCGATGTTGGTGCCCTGGCCGAGCACCCGGACGTCACTCTGGGCGAAGAACGTGCCACCGGCGGTCTCGATGATGCCCAGGCCGCCGAAGATCACCAGGTAGATGCCGATCAGTCCGGAGATTGCCCGGTAGACGGGCTGCGCGGGGTGGTTGACGGGGTTGTGCGACATGGTCGTGAAGTCTCCAACGTGTCGGGGGGATCGGTCAGATTGTCGCGCACCGGCCCGGGCTGGTGCAGAACGCCCCCGGTCAGCCGTCGGGCACCCGTTCGGCCAGTTCCAGCCAGGCCTCCTCGGTCTGCTCCCGCTCGGCCCGTACGGCCTGCAGCTGACCGTCCAGTTCCGACAACCGGCCGTAGTCGGTGGCGTTCGCCGCGAGCTCCTCGTGCAGCGTCGCTTCACGCCGCTCCAACTTTCCCAGCTGTCGCTCCAGCCGGGCGAGTTCCTTCCGGGCCGACCGGGCATCGCCAGCCGACATCTCGGCATCGGTCCGGGCCGCCGCCGGCCCCGGTGTGGTGGTCGGCGCGGTGAAGCCCAGCGACCCGTCGGGCGCTGCGGCCGCGCGCGCCAGGTATTCGTCGACCCCGCCGGTGAGATGGATCAGGCGGCCATCGCCGAACATGCCGTACACCTGGTCAGTGACCCGCTCGATCAGGTACCGGTCGTGGCTGGCCACGATGACGGTGCCGGGCCACGAGTCGAGCAGGTCCTCCAGCGCGGCCAGCGTGTCTGTGTCCAGGTCGTTGGTGGGTTCGTCGAGAAGCAGCACATTGGGTTCGCCGGCGAGCAGCCGCAGGATCTGCAGCCGCCGCCGCTCGCCGCCGGACAGGTCGCTGACCGGCGTCCAGAGCCGGCGATCGTCGAAGCCGAACAGCTCCGCGAGCTGGGCGGCTGCCAGTTCCCGGCCACCCACGTTGACCCGCCGGGCCACCTCCTCGACCGCCTCGAGCACGCGCAGATGGCCGGGCAGCTCGGCAAGCTCCTGGGACAGGAACGCCGGCCGCACGGTCGAGCCGACGGTCAGCCGGCCCCGGTCCGGCCCGCGCACCCCGGCGAGCAGCCGCAACAGGGTGGTCTTGCCCGCGCCGTTCGCGCCGACGATCGCCACCCGGTCGCCCGGGCCGACGTGCCAGGTGAGGTCGCCGAGCACCTGTTTCGGCCCGGCGTAGAGACCGACCCGGTCCAGCTCGTACACCTGCCGGCCGAGTCGGCCGACGGCCAGCCGCTGCAGCATGACGCTGTCGCGCGGCGGTGGGACGTCGGCGATCAGCGCGTTCGCCGCCTCGATCCGGAACCGCGGCTTGGACGTGCGGGCCGGCGGGCCGCGGCGCAGCCAGGCCAGTTCCTTGCGGACCAGGTTCTGCCGGCGCGCCTCGGTCGCCGCCGCCACCCGGTCCCGCTCGGCGCGGGCCAAGGTCCACGCCGCGTAGCCGCCCTCGTACCCCCGGACCGTGCGGTCGCCCACCTCCCAGGTGGTGGTGCAGACCGCGTCGAGGAACCACCGGTCGTGGGTGACCACAACCAGCGCCCCACGCCGGCCGGTGAGGTGGTTGGCCAGCCAGTCGACCCCGGCCACGTCGAGGTGGTTGGTCGGCTCGTCGAGCACCAGCAGGTCGGACTCCCGGACCAGCAGCGCGGCCAGGGCCACCCGCCGCCGCTCGCCGCCGGACATGGGTCCGAGCGGCTGGTCCAGGCCGAGGTACGGCATGCCGAGCCCGTCGAGGACGGCTCGTATGGACGCATCGCCCGCCCACTCGTGCTCGGCGCCGAAGCCGTCGCCCAGCCAGGCGGTCCCCAGCACGACGTCCCGGACCGTCGCCTCGGGGGCGAACTGCAGCGTCTGCGGCAGCCACAACACCCGCAGGTCCCGCCGGTGGATCACCCGGCCCGCGTCCGGCTCCTCGGACTTGTGGATCAACCGCAGCAGTGTCGACTTGCCGGCGCCGTTGAAGCCGACGACCCCCACCCGGTCGGCGTCGTCGAGCCCGAGCGACACCTCGCTCAGCAGCGGGCCGGCGGCTCCATAGCCCTTGCTCACCCGGTCCAGGTTCACGATGTTGGCCACAGCTCCACCTCCCGTCGACAACTCGCGGACGCGACGAAGACCTGCCGCGGCGAACAAGCGTACGTGGCCCGGGCCGGCCGGTCAGACGACGCGGGCCCCGGGAACCGGCCCGTGTGCCGTCCGGGCGGCGCGACAGACCCCGGCGGATTCCAGCAGCGCGGCGATCCGCTGCGCGTCCGCGGCGTCGGCGGCGAGGAAGATGCAGGTCGGGCCGGAGCCGGACACGAGGCCGGCGAGCGCGCCCGCGGTGTGGCCGGCCTTGAGCACCTCGGCGAGCGCCGGACGCAGGGACAGCGCGG
>DASVMV010000289.1:0-15899 GCA_036384155.1 Micromonosporaceae bacterium | reverse complement strand
GTAAGCCCCAGCCGGCGGGTGGCCTCGGCCACCACCCGCCCGGCGCCGGCGGCGACCCGGCCGGCCGCCGGGTCCCCGTCGCCAAGCCGGCGGAGCAGCAACAGGCCCACCGGTCCGGCGGCGCCGAGGATGAGCCAGCTCGCCGGACCGTCCGCCACTCCGGCGCTTCGGATCACCGCCTCGATGAGGTGCACCCGCTGGCCGTTTCGGCTGTCACACCGTAATCCGAAGCGCACCCGCCGGACGGGCGCGGGAAATGCGACGCTGTCGAGAAGCTCGACGTGGCCGGTCCTGGCGGCGGCGAGAAGACCGGCCGGATCGATGATCGTTGCGTGCGCACCGAACCACTCGAAGCGGTCGGTGTCGGGTCGCAGGTGAAATCCCTGGTCCGGCATCGGATGCCCCCGTCCCTCCGACGGTTGTATTCCTGCAAATTCTGACAGGCCCCCCGCGTGGCGTCACGTGCCGCTGGCGAACGTCGCGTCCACCCCGCCCTGGAGCTGAGCCAACGCCTGATCGACGATGTCCCCGAGGTCGGTGTCCGGCGACTCCGCCCAGGCGAAGAGCGCCGCGAGCAGCGCGCCCAGGCAGGCGCCGGCGAACACCTGGACCGCGAACTCGTCCGCCTGCCGGTCCACCCGTTTGGCCATCGCCTCGGCGATCATTTGGATGCTGGCCGTGAGCTGTTCGTAGGTCCGTGCGCGCAACGCGGGCACCGACATCTGCAGCCTAATGCGGGCAAGGATCTTGTCTTTCTCGTTGGGTCCCATCGCCCCGAACGCCGTACGAAGGGCCTGTCGCAAAGCCTCCATCGGCGGCAGGCCGGCCGGTTGCTGCTCGATCATCGCGATGAGAAGCGGGTCGTACTCGTCCTGGAGGACCACGTCCTCCTTGGTCTTGAAATACCGGAAGAACGTGCTGGGTGAGACCTCGGCGGCTGCGGCGATCTGCTCGACCGTCGTCGCGTCATAGCCCTGCTGGGCGAACAGGCGCAACGCATGCTCCTGGATCGCCCAGCGGGTCTTCTGCTTCTTCCGTTCACGCAGTCCGGGAGAGGTCATGACTCGATTCTTCCCGGTCGACCGGGTCGACCCTATCCGGGGTGTTGATCTTGTCGACGCCGCGTCCGGGAAGGAATGCGAAGGAAAGCACGGCTCCGAGCACGGCGATGCCGGCGCAGGCGGCCAGCACGACGTCCATGCCGCCGACGTACGCCTCCCGCGCGCTGCTGGCAAGCGCCGCATCACCGAGCCGCGTCGCGATGGCCAATGCGCCGGCGATGGAGTCCCGGGCGCCATCGGCGGCCGGTGCGGGCAACGTCGCAACGGCAACCCGGTCGGCGTATACCTCGGCGAGCAGGCTGCCCAGCAGCGCGACCCCGAGGGCCCCGGCGGCCTGGCGCAGTGTCATGGTGATCGCCGTGCCCGAACCGGACCGCTCCGGCGGCAACGCGCCGAGCACCGCGTCCATTGCCGGCGCGAGGGCCAGCCCGATCCCCAGCCCAACGATGGCAAACCACCAGGCGGCGAAGCCATAGCCCGTGTGCAGTTCGGTCGTGGCGCCGATGCCGAGGCCCGCGCCGACGGCCAGCAGGCCGAGTGCCACCGGAATCCGGTGCCCGGTGCGGGCGGCAACTCGCTCGCCGGACGCGGCGCCGAGGATCAGGCCGGCGATCATCGGCAGGAGGCGGATGCCCGTGCCGAGGGCGTCGAAGCCGAGGACGAGCTGAAGGTACTGCGGCACCACGAACAGCAACCCGAACAGTGCGAACGTGGCGAGCGTGGCCGCGACGGTGCCCCACCGGAACGGGGATCGCCGGAACAGCCGCAGATCGATCATCGGCTCGGGCGTCCGCAACTCCCACCGGACGAACGCCACGAGCAGCACGCCCGCGGCGGCGAGAGCACTGAGGACGATCGGGTGACCCCAGCCCCTTCCGGGCGCCTCGACCAGGCCGTAGACGAAGGCGACGAGGCCGAGCGTGGACAGCACGCCGCCGGGCAGGTCGGCCCCGCGCGGCGCGGGGTCGCGCGACTCCGGAAGCAGGAGCCCGATCGCGATCATGCCCACGATGGCAACCGGAACGTTGACCAGGAAGATGGAGCCCCACCAGAAGTGCTCAAGCAGGTAGCCGCCGACGATCGGGCCGAGCGGAATGCCCACGCCCATCCCCATCATCGCGAACGAGATCGCCCTGCCCCGTTCTTCGGGCGAGAACAGGATCGGCAGCACGGCCAGAACGATCGGTGTGATGACCGCCGCCCCGATCCCCATCGCGGCGCGCGCCCAGATCACCGGGCCCACGCTGTCGAACAGCGCCGCCACGAGGGACGCGGCGCCAAAGAGCGCCAGGCCCGCCAGCATCAGACGCTTGCGGCCGTACCGGTCGCCGAGCGCGCCGGCCGGCAGGAGCAGTCCCGCGAACACCAGGACGTACGAGTTGACCAGCCACTGCAACCCGTCTATGCCGGCGGAAAGCTCGGTGGCGATCGTCGGCAGGGCCACATTGAGGATCGTGGCATCGAGACCGATGGTGAGCAGACTGAGGACGAGGGCGGCGAGTGCCCACCACCGCCGGTTCGTCGCAGTGATCATGATTTTGCCTTCCATGACAGTAGCACCCAGATGAGAGTAACTCTCACTAGGGAGTGTCTGTCAATAGCGTGCAGGATCGCCTCTCGGCAGTGATGCCGACATCTCCGTGGACTGCTGAACTTTTGTTTCGCACATCCAGAAGTTGATATTCGTCGCGGGAAACTTCGACGTGACACACTCTTTCTTTCGCGGGTGTCCAGATATATGGTCTCGGCTAAGAGTTCGACCCGAGTCAGTCGCTCGCCCCGCTGAGCGGGATCCCGGTGAGCGCTGAGGCGCAGCTCGGCGCCGCGCAACTCCGACAGCGACCACTACTCGTACGCCAACCCTCCGGGCGTACCGGCGCACCGCACCGACCACACCCGTCTCCCGACCGAATCGTCCTTTGCCGACGGTTCGTCATCGGGTGCCCCCCGGAGGAGGTCCCATGCGCAGAGCCCTCGGCCGCCGCGTCACCGCGTTCGCCGGCCTACTCGCTCTCGTCGGCACCACGCTCGTCGGCACGGCATCGGCGTCCGCCCCGGCGGTCGCCGCGCCCGCCCCCGGCAGCGACGGCATCCAGTACAGAGTCCTGGTCTTCACGAATTCCACGGACGCCGATCGGGCGGTGACCGATGCCGGCCTCGAAGCCATCAGAGCACTCGGCGAGCAGCTCCGGTTCAGCGTCCAGGTGACCGGCGACGCCCGTAAGATCGACGCGGCGTACCTGAAGAAGTTCCGCACCGTCATCTTCCTCAATACCTCAGGCGATGTGCTCGACGCGGCCCAGCAGGACGCGTTCGAGGCGTACTACCGGGCGGGCGGTGGCTTCGTCGGCATCGGCTCGGCGATCGAGGCCCAGCCCGGCTGGCAGTTCATGTCCGACGTGCTCGGCACCCGCGCCTCGGGGCGGACCGGAGTCCAGCCGGGCACCATCAAGGTCGCCGACCGCGTTCACGACGCGTCGAAGGACCTGCCGGAGTACTGGACCCGGACGGACGCCTGGTACAACTTCCAGTCCAACGTCCGCGGCCGGAGCCACGTGCTCGCCACCGTCGTCGAGGACACCTTCGCGCAGCAGTCGTGGGGCGGCACGCTCACCGGCATCACCGGCGGCGCGATGGGCTACGACCACCCGGTCACCTGGTGCAAGGACTGGCAGGGCGGCCGCTCGTTCTACACCGCGCTCGGCAACACCGCCGCCAGCTTCGACGAGGCCAACCTGCGCGCCCACCTCGGCGGCGCGATCAAGTGGGCCGCCGGCCGCGCCGACCCGGTCTATTCCGACTGCGGCGCGACGGTGCTCGCCAACTACCAGCAGACCGCGGTCGCGCTCCCGCCGAACGTGAGCGAGCCGATCGGCTTCGACGTTCTGCCGGACGACCGGGTCATCCAGACCGACCGCCGCGGCGGCGTCCGACTGCACGACCCCAGCTCCAACACGACCACCGTGCTGGCCCAGATCCCGGTCTACATGGCCAGCGAGGACGGTATGTACGGGCCGGGCATCGACAACAACTTCTCGACCAACCACTGGGTCTACCTCTACTACGCGCCACCGACCGTCAAGGACGTGAAGCTGTCCACCGGCGACGTCGTCACGCAGACGACGCCGACGGCCAACGCCCCGAACACGGGTGCTTCTCCGGCGGTGTGGGATCCGTGGGTCGGCTACTTCCAGCTCTCGCGCTTCAAGTTCGTCGACGCGACCGCGGACGCCCCGGCGCACCTCGACCTGGCGTCCGAGCAGGAGATCATGCGCGTCCCGGTCAACCGCGGCGCGTGCTGCCACGTGGCCGGCGACATCGACTTCGACAAGCACGGCAACCTCTGGCTCGTCACCGGCGACGACACACCGGCCGGCGGCGGCAACTCCGGCGGGTTCGGCCCGTTCAACGACCAGCTCACCGCGAGCGGGCAGTACAACGCCCCGCATGTGGACGCCCGGCGCTCCGCGCAGAACACCAACGACCTGCGCGGCAAGGCCCTGCGGATCAAGGTCAAGGACGGCGACATCGCGCCCGGCGAGGCGAACCGGTTCGGTGGTGGGTACACCGTCCCGGCCGGGAACCTCTTCCCGGTCGGCACGGAGAAGACCCGCCCGGAGATCTACGCGATGGGCTTCCGGAATCCGTTCCGGATCCAGGTCGACGAGAACGACGTCGCCTACGTCACCGACTACTCACCCGACTCGCAGACGCCGCAGAACTTCCGCGGCCCGGCGGGGACCGGCCGAGTGGAGATTGTCCGCAAGCCGGCGAACTACGGCTGGCCGCTGTGCTACAAGACCGACCTGCCGTACTACCGCTGGAACTTCAACACCTCCACGCCGCTCGACGACCCACCCCAGGCGCACGAGTGCGACAACCCCGCGCGTGGACCGCAGAACAACTCGCGCTGGAACCTGAACGGCGGCCCGACCGTCGAGCCCGGCCTCGAGTACGGCCCGCCGGTCACCAACCCGGAGGTCTGGTACTCCTACACGCCGGAGAACCGGGCGGACAACCCGATCGGGACGCCGTGTCTCGCGTACTACAACGGCTCGGGCACTACGACGTGTCCGCGGCTCTTCCCGGAGTTCGGCACCGGCGGCGTCGGCCCGCACGGCGCGGCCAAGTACCACTTCGACCCGAACAACCCGGACCCGACGAAACTGCCGCCCTACTACGACAACGCGGTCTTCTTCGGCGAGTTCACCCGGGACACGCTGCGCGAGATCCGGCTCGACTCGCAGAACCGGATCTTCAAGATCAACAATCTGCTGGACTGCGGCGGCCTTACCCCGCAGCGCGTCCCCCAGACGAGCAACCCGTTCGAGTGCGACAACCCGATGGACCTGCAGTTCGACGGGAAGGGACACTTCTACCTACTCGCCTACGGTGACGGCTTCTTCAACATCAACAACGACGCCGGCATGTACCGGTGGGACTACGTCAAGGGCCAGCGCGCGCCGATCCCGGTGCTCGCCGCGTCGCCGACGAGCGGTCCCGCGCCGCTGACCGTGCAGTTCTCCAGTGCGGGCTCGCGGGACGCCGACCCGGGCGACTCGATCCGGTTCGAGTGGGACTTCACCGGCGACGGCGTCGTCGACTCCATCGACCCCGACCCACAGTTCACCTACACCACGCCCGGCCAGTACACGGCACGGCTGACGGTGCTGGACTCGAGCGGCAAGTCCGCCTCGGCGAACACCACCATCACGGTGGGCAACACCGCGCCCAGCGTGACCGTCAACACCCCGGTGGAGGGCGGCCTGTTCGCCTTCGGCGACGGCATCCCGTTCTCGGTGACGGTCACCGATCCCGAGGACGGCTCGATCGACTGCAGCCGGGTGGCGGTGACGTTCGTGCTGGGCCACGACACCCACGGCCACGCCGAGCAGACCGTCAACGGCTGCACCGGCGTGCTGCCGACCGACCCCGACGACGTGTCCCACGGCGGCAACGTCTTCGGCGTCATCAGCGCCTCGTACACCGATCTCGGCGGCCCGGGCGGAGTGCCGGCGCTGACCACGGTGGCCCAGAACCAAGTCCGCCAGAAGCGCCAGGAGGTCGAGTTCGTCATCGACGAGTCCGGCACGAACGTCGCCACGACAAACGACCCGGCCGGCGGCAGCCAGCACCGCGGCAGCCTCGGAAACGGCGACTGGGTCGCGCTCAACGGCCCGTTCAACCTGCAGAACATCGACGCGCTCACGTTCCGGGTGGCGAGCACGTCCACGCAGGTGCCGGCGGGCAACCCGATGGCGGCCGTCGAGGTCCGCCTCGACGCGGTCAACGGGCCGATTCTCACCACGGCGACGCTCACGTCCACCGGTAACCCGGCGACGTGGCAGAGCCAGACGTTCCCGATCGCGGATCCCGGTGGCCTCCACAAGATCTACCTGGTGTTCCGGTCGGTTGCCGGCGGTCAGACCGGCGGCAACCTGTTCAACCTCAACTGGGCCGAGTTCGGCGGACAGGGGGTGAGCGCGAGGAGTGAGCTTGCGAGCCCCGCAGTCGCGAACGAAGACATCGGGGTGAGCGGCTCGTAGTACCACCCGGGGTGGGTGGTCGCGCGGCCGCGCCGCACACCCACCCCGGCTTCGATCGACCGCTTGAGAGAGGGACCACAATGGCCTTACACAACAGCAGGATCAGCCGGCGCCGCCTCATGGCGGGCGCGGGCGCGGCAGCGGCGGCCGGCCTCATCGGTCCATCAGTGTTCACCCCGAGGGCCAGTGCGGCCGACGGGCGGCTGATCCCGCAGGGCAAGATGGGCACGATCACCTTCACCCAGCGCGACGTGCCCGGGCGGCTCGGCATCGCGGCGAGCGCGGCGGCGGGCGTCGCGCCGACGATGGGCTACCTCGGCGGCCCCAACTTCCCCGAGGACCCGAACGACCTCGGTCCGCTGGTGCCGCTGCCGGGCGGTTGGCTGGAGCTCTTCGAGTTCCTGGCCGGCTGCGGCTTCCACCAGATCGAGTTCGCCGGGTACGGCCAGAACGCCAACAACTCCGGCGGCGGGGCGCCGAACCCGGCGCCGGGCGGCGTGACAACCGCCGAGTCCCGGGCCGCCTACCTCGCGTACGCCAGGACGCTGCGCGGCTTCCTGGACGCGTACGGGCTGGAGGCGATCGGCAACCACGGGTTCATCCCGAACACGTGGCCCGGCCCGAACAGCCCGGGCGGCGGCATGTCGACCAACGACTACGAGCGCTTCCAGACCGAGTTGGAGTTCGCGTCGATCCTCGGCATGCCGTACATGGGCACCGGTGGTGACCCGACGAACGCAGCCAACCGCAACATCGAGCCGTGGACGGTCGCGGGGGAGAAGTGGGAGGCGCTGAACGGCCTCAGCCTCCAGTGGGGCATCCACATGTACACCCACAACCACTCGGAGGCGTACCACTTCCTCCAGGACGGCCCGCAGGTCACTATCACCCAGGACCGGCTCGGCAATCCGATCGTGCCAACCGTGGTACGCGCCGAGTCCGGCAAGCGGCTCATGCAGCACTACCTGGACGTCACGGATCCCGAACTTGTCGTCGTCGAGATGGACATCTACTGGGCGCACGTCGCGCAGCACCAGTGGCGGGCGCGCTACGACGACAACGGCAACCTCGTCGACGACATCTTCGACCCGCTCGCCCAGGTAGCCAAGCAGACGAAGCGGTACGCGCTGTTCCACGCCAAGGACGGCGACCGCACCGCGCAGCCACCCGGCGTGGGCCAGGGCTACAACTTCATCCCCTTCGGCGACCCCCGCAGCGACATCGACTTCGAGACGTTCTTCAGCAACATCGGCGCAAAGGGCTACCACAACCCCAATTACGAGCAGGACAACGCACCGAGCAACACCGACCGGGGCCAGTCGCTCCGGTTCGCGAAGATCAGCGCAGCCAACATGGCCGGTCTTCGCGGCTGACCGCGCGTCGTACCAGGGGCCGCCTCCGGAACCGCGGGGGCGGTCCCGTCATGCTGCCATTCCTCCTGATCGCCGCATCTTTTGCTCAAGAGAACAAAAGATGGCAACAACTCGATGTGAAGGTATGGACAGCGCGCCGGAAGCCTCCTACTGTGACGAGCACGACACACCGCCATTCGCCGGTGTGAACGGGTCGGAGGTGAGCGCCCGATGCGTACGGCGGAACCGCTGCCCGTTCGACTGTTGCGGCTGTTGCGCGACCAGGGTGCGGTGTCGCGCGCCGAACTGGCCGATCGACTGCAGGTGCCCCGGCCCCGACTGCTCGCCGAGCTCGAACGCCTGGTTGCGGCCGGCTACGTCGCCGAGGCGGGTATGGCCAAGTCCCGCGGTGGGCGGCGCTCGACGCTGGTCGAGCTGGACCCGACCCTGCGGATCGCGGCGGTCGACGTCGGCGCGACGTCGATCGACGTCGAGGTCACCAATGGCCGGCTGGAGCCGATCGCGGCGTACACGGAGCCGGCCGACATCCGATCCGGTCCGAGGGTGATCCTCCAGCGGGTCAACGAGCTGCTGGCCAAGGCGCGCGTTGACGGTGTGTACGAGCGGTTGACCGCGGTCGGCATCGGGCTGCCCGGCCCGGTGAGCTTCCGCGACGGCGTTCCGGTGTCACCGCCGATCATGCCGGGCTGGGACCGTTTCCCGGTCCGCGAGTACCTCACGCGCGAGCACGGCTGCCCCGCGGTCGTGGACAACGACGTGAACATCATGGCGATCGGCGAGCGGTACGGCGGGGTGGCGCGCTCGGTCAACGACTTCCTCTTCGTCAAGATCGGGACCGGGATCGGCTGCGGTATCTACCTGTCCGGGCACGTCTACCGCGGCACGGATGGGTGCGCCGGCGACATCGGGCACATCCAGGTGGACGCGCACGGGCCGGTCTGCTCGTGCGGCAACGTCGGTTGTCTGGAGGCGATGTTCGGCGGCGCCGCGCTGGCCCGGGAGGCGACCACGGCGGCCCGCTCCGGAGCATCCCCGGCAATGGCCGAACGCCTGGCCGCCGCGGGCGCGGTCACCGCGAAGGACGTGGCGGAGGGGGCGTCCGAGGGCGATGTCACCTGCATCCGGCTCCTCCGCGAGGGCGGGCGCCGGGTCGGCACCGTGCTCGCGGGCCTGGTCAGCTTCGCCAACCCCTCGATGATCGTGATCGGCGGCGGGCTGGCCGAGCTCGGGCACATCCTGCTCGCGGAGATCCGCAGCGTCGTCTACCGCCGTTCGCTCCCGCTGGCGACCGGAAACCTGCCCGTGGTGCTGTCCGAGTTGGGGCCGCGCGCGGGCGTGACCGGCGCCGCGGTGCTCGCCGGCGATCTCGCCTTCGAGCAGGCGTCATGAGCGAGCGTAGCGAGCGAGTCATCGGGCTCGGTACCGTGGTGCCTCATGACGGCGCCGAGCGTAGCGAGGTGCCGGCATGAGCGACGAGAGACCGGTCATCCTCCGGCTGGCGGACGTCGTCAAGACGTTTCCAGGGGTACGCGCGCTGGACGGCGTAGCCCTCGACGTGTACGCCGGCGAGGTGCACTGCCTGCTCGGTCAGAACGGCGCCGGCAAGTCCACATTGATCAAGGTGCTGTCCGGGGTGCACCGCCCGGACTCCGGGCACGTCGAGTGGCTCGGCGAGCCGGCGTCCTTCACCACCCCGCAGGCGGCCATGAAGGCCGGCATCGCGACCATCTACCAGGAACTGGACCTCGTCGACGACCTGTCCGTCGCGGAGAACGTCTTCCTCGGCCACGAACCGCGCCGACTCGGCTTCGTCCGGCGCGGCTACATGGCCCGGCGTACCCGCCAGATCCTCGGCGGGCTCGGGCACGCGGAGATCCCACCGGGCCGCGCGGTGCGGGCCCTGCCGAACGCCGGCAAGCAGGTCGTCAGCATGGCCCGGGCGCTCTCCCGTGAGGCAAAGCTGATCATCATGGACGAGCCGAGCGCGGTGCTCGCGCACGACGAGGTCGGCAATCTCTTCCGCATCATCCGCGAGCTGACCGCACAGGGCATCGGGGTCGTCTACATCTCGCATCGCCTCGAGGAGATCCGCGAGATCGGCGACCGGGTCACGGTGTTGAAGGACGGGCGTACAACGGCCGCCGGCCTGCCCGCACGCACGACGCCCACCCGCGACCTGGTGAGCCGGATGACCGGGCGGACCATCGAGTACGTCTTCCCGGACCGTCCGGCGGCCGACGTGGACGGCCCGGCGGCCGACGAGCTGCTGCGGGTCGACGGGCTGACCCGGCACGGCGAGTTCGCTGATGTGTCGCTGAGCCTGCGCAGTGGAGAGATCGTCGGAATCGCCGGGCTCGTCGGATCGGGGCGCTCCGAGCTGCTGGAGACGATCTTCGGCGCCCGTCGCCCGGACGCGGGGACGATCCGGATGGCCGGCCGGCTGCTGCGCGCGGGCAGCGTCGGCGCCGCCGTTCGGGCCGGCCTCGGCATGGCGCCCGAGGAGCGCAAGAGCCAGGCGCTGCTGCTGGATGAGCCGATCTACCACAACATCACGCTGGCCAATTTCAGCGGGTACGCCACGGCGGGGTTCACCAACGCCGGGCGGGAACGCGCCGAGGCGGAACGGATCGCCGCGTCGCTCGACCTGCGTCCACGCGACGTGCGCCGCCCGGTGCGGATGCTCTCCGGCGGCAACCAACAGAAGGTCGTGGTCGGCCGGTGGCTGCTGGGCGGCATCAGGTTGCTCCTGCTCGACGAGCCCACCCGCGGTGTGGATGTGGGGGCGCGCGCCGAGCTGTACCAGGTCATCCGGCGGCTCGCCGCGAGCGGGGTGGGTGTGTTGCTGGTCTCCAGCGAGGTGCCCGAGGTGCTCGGCCTGGCCGACCGGGTGTTGGTCATGCGCGAGGGGCGCCTCATCCACGAGGCCCCGGCCGCGCAACTGGACGAAGGCACCGTGCTCGACCTCGTCATGGCGGGGTCGCTCATGGAAGAGGTGGCGGTGTGAGCGACGCGACGGCCGCGCCCACGGCGGCAGCGGCAGCGCCGGACGGCGGAACGGACGCCGCGCTGGGCAAGCGGAGCTGGTGGCGCGATGACGCCAGCGAGAGCGTACGCCGAAACCTGGGCCTCGTCGGCGTACTCCTCGTGCTAATCCTCATCGGCTTCATCACGAAGCCGGACCTGTACGGCGACCCGGAATGGTTCGCCGACAACGTCTTCTCGATCCTCAAGCTCGCCTCGGCGATCGGCGTGGTGACCGTTGGGATGACGTTCGTGATCATCGGCGGCGGTATCGACCTCTCGGTCGGCGCGATCATCGCGCTCGCCGGGGTGTGGTGTACGACCGTGGCAACGCAGAGCTACGGCGCCGGCGGGATGATCTTCGCGGCCGTCGCGGTCGGGGTCGGCGTCGGGCTGGTCAACGGGGTGCTCATCTCGTACGGCCGGCTGGTGCCCTTCATCGCCACGCTCGCGATGCTGGTCGCCGCCCGGGGCCTCGCCTCGCAGATCTCCAACCAGCAGACCCAGGTCTCGCGCAGCGTCACCATCAACCGCATCGCGAGTGAGAACCTCCTCGGCGTACCGCTGCTGGTTTGGATCTTCGTCCTCGTGGTCGCGGCCGGCTGGGTCCTGCTCAACCGTACGACGTTCGGACGCCGGACGGTCGCGGTCGGCGGCAACCCCGAGGCCGCCCGGCTCGCCGGCATCAACATCAAGCGGCACACCGTACTGCTGTACGTGCTGTCCGGGCTGTGCTGCGGCATCGCCGCAATCATGCTCACGTCCCAGGCCACCTCCGCCCAGGCGGCCATGGCGAACCTCTACGAGCTCGACGCGATCGCCGCCGCGATCA
This sequence comes from Micromonosporaceae bacterium, assembly GCA_036384155.1. Classification (GTDB taxonomy): domain Bacteria; phylum Actinomycetota; class Actinomycetes; order Mycobacteriales; family Micromonosporaceae; genus DASVMV01. Next base: position 4,066 of record DASVMV010000289.1, on the reverse strand, counting down.
TCGGCGGCACGCTGCTCTCCGGCGGCCGCGGCACGATCGTCGGCTCGCTCCTCGGCGTGCTGATCTTCTCCACGATCACCAACCTGTTCGCGGTCAACAACCTCAGCACCGAGGCGCAAAACATGATCAAGGGCGGCATCATCGTGGCCGCCGTGCTGGTCCAGCAGGTCCAGTTCAAGTCGCTCTCGCAGTTCCTCAGACGCAACAGGGCCACGACCTAACTTCGTGGCGCGACAACGCGGGTGACCGTCCGGTGGGCGGCCGCCGGAGTACTCACACCCTTATTCAAGGAGATCGTCATGACCCAACGAGCTCGCGACCTGTCGCGCCGGCGAGTGCTGTTCGGCGGCGCGGCGCTCGGCGCCGGTGCGCTGCTCACCGCGTGCACCAGCAACGAAGAGCCGAACACCGCCCAGACCGTCGCCGCCGGCCCCAACCCGAACGCCTCGCCCGGGAAGAAGGTTGTGATGGGCTTCTCGGCGCCGGCGGCCGACCACGGCTGGATCGCCGCCATCACCAACAACGCCAAGGCGCAGGCCAGCCAGTTCTCCGACGTGGAGTTCCGGGCCGTCGCCGCGGGCGCGAACGCCGCCGAGCAGCGTGCCGCACTGTCCACCTTGATCTCGCAGAAGCCGGACGTGATCGTGCTGCTGCCGTACGACGGCAAGGAGCTGAACTCGTTCGGCCTGGAGGCGATGCGGGCGAACATCCCGGTCGTGAACCTGGACCGGGCGTTTCCGGACGCGCTGGCGTACCGGTTGCAGATCAAGGGCGACAATTACGGCATGGGCGTGGCGGCGGGCAATTACATCGCCGCGCAGATGAAGGCCAAGGGCGTCAGCAGCCCGGTCATCGGGGAGATCGCCGGCATCGACAATCTGGAGCTGACCCAGGAGCGCAGCAAGGGCTTTCGGGACGCGCTCGCCGCCAACAGCATGCGGGTGGCGAACCGGCGCGCGGCCGAGTTCACGGTCGACACGGGCCAGCGCGAGGCGACGCTGCTGCTGCGCGCGCTGCCGAAGATGGACGCGCTGTGGAACCACGACGACGACCAGGGCATCGGCGTGCTCGCCGCGATCAACCAGGCGAACCGCAAGGAGTTCCTCATGGTCGGCGGCGCCGGCGCGAAGGCGGCGATCGAGGCGATCAAGGCCGACAACTCAGTGCTCAAGGCGACCGTGACGTACAGCCCGTCGATGGCATCGTCGGCGGTCTCGCTGGCCCGGCTCATCGGGCAGGGGCGGAAGATGTCGGACCTCGCCGAGCTGCAGGTGCCGAAGGAGATCATCCTGGCGTCCGAGACCATCACCAAGGAGAACGCGGACAACTACCTGCCGCTCGGGTTCTGAACGACGGGGGAGCACAGTGGACAACGGAGAACTGCGGGTCGGCATGGTCGGCTACGAGTTCATGGGTGCGGCGCACTCGCAGGCCTGGCGCACCGTGAACCGGGTGTTCGACCTGCCGGTGCGGGCCCGGATGGCCGCGATCTGCGGCCGGAACGAGTCGAAGGTGTCGGCCGCCGCCGCCCGGCTCGGCTGGGACGGGTACTCAACCGACTGGCGTGAGCTGATCCGGCGCGACGACATCGACGTCGTCGACATCTGCACGCCGGGCGACAGCCACGCGGAGATCGCCATCGCGGCGCTCGCCGCCGGCAAGCACGTGCTGTGCGAGAAGCCGCTGGCCAATTCGGTCGACGAGGCGCGCTCCATGGTCGCCGCCGCCGAGCAGGCGCGGGTGGCGGGCGTACGCACCATGTGCGGGTTCAACTACCGACGGGTGCCCGCGGTCACCCTGATGCGGCAGTTGGTCGCCGACGGTCGGCTCGGCACCATCCGGCACGTGCGCGCCGCGTACCTGCAGGACTGGATCATCGACCCGCAGTTCCCGTTGGTCTGGCGGTTGCAACGTGACAAGGCCGGCTCCGGCGCGCTCGGTGATATCGGCGCGCACATCGTCGACCTCACGCAGTACGTGACCGGGCAGCGGATCTCCGGGGTCAGCGCGCTGACCGAGACGTTCGTGAAGCAGCGGCCGCTGCCCGCGGAGTCGAGCGGATTGGCCGCTTCGGCCGACGGCGACGCCGGGGGGGCGCCGCCGCCGACCGGCCCGGTGACCGTCGACGATGCCGCCCTGTTCGTCGCCCGGCTCGACGGCGGCGCGGTCGCGACGTACGAGGCGACCCGGTTCGCGACCGGCCGGCGGAACGGGCTCCGCGTCGAGATCAACGGGTCGCTGGGTTCGGTCGCGTTCGACCTCGAGCGCCTCAACGAACTCGAGTTCTACGACGCAACGGCGCCCGGGCCGGCGCAGGGGTTCACCCGGATCCTGGTCACCGAGGCCGAGCACCCTTACCTGTCGGCGTGGTGGCCACCGGGCCACATCATCGGGTACGAGCATTCGTTTACGCACGAGATGCGCGACTTCATCGCGGCGGTCGCGGGCGGGACCGATCCGAGACCGTCGTTCGCCGACGGGCTGGGCGTGCAGCTCGTGCTCGACGCGGTGACCCGCTCGGCCGAGCGGGGGTCGTCCTGGACGGAGGTGGAGCATCTCGTCGCCGCGCCGGCCTAGCTCGGCGCGGCGGAGCAGCTCTCCGGCTTCACCGCACGTGAGGGTCCGCCCGCGGTTGCGCCCCGCGGCCGGATGCGGCGAACCGGAAGGGTCCATCGGTGCGGCCGGGAGACGGGATCCTCCCGGCCGCACCGGAGGCCACTTGTTCGCGAACCGGCGCAACCCGGGGCGGGGCCGCGGAAGGGAGTCCACGGGTGACGCACACGCTGCGGCCGGCCATCGGCCTGGCCGTCGCCGCCCTCGTACTCGCCGCGTGCCGCACCGCGCCGTCGGGTGATCCGCCTGGGCCGCCCGGATTCGACGTACTGGTTTTCTCGAAGACGACGGGCTTCCGGCACGAGTCGATCGCGGCCGGCGTGCAGGCGTTCCGCGAGTTGGGAGCCGGAGCCGGCTTCGCCGTGACGGCCAGCGAGGACGCCGCCGCGTTCACCCCGGACCACCTTCGGCGGTACGCCGCGGTCGTCTTCCTCAACACCACCGGCGACGTGCTCGACCCGGACCAGCGGGCGGCATTCGAGGCGTACATCCGCGGGGGCGGCGGGTACGTCGGGGTGCACTCGGCGGCGGACACCGAGTACGACTGGCCGTTCTACGGTGGGCTCGTCGGTGCGTACTTCGCCGCGCATCCGGCGGTGCAGCCGGCCACCGTGCGGGTGGAGGACCGCGGGCATCCGGCCACCGCGCACCTCGGTGACACGTGGCAGCGTACCGACGAGTGGTACGACTACCGGACCAACCCGCGGCCGACCGTGCGGGTGCTGCTCAGCCTGGTCGAGTCGTCGTACTTGGGCGGGCGGATGGGTGCCGACCACCCGATCGCCTGGTGCCAGGCGTACCAGGGCGGTCGGTCGTTCTACACCGGCGGCGGGCACACCCCGGACTCGTACGCCGAACCGGATTTCCGCGCGCACCTGCGCGGCGGCCTGCGGTACGCGGCCGGGCGGACGGCGGCGGATTGCAGCCCGCAGCCGAAGTAACCGACAGCACGAGGAGAGGGACGATGGCGCGACCGATCACGTTGTTCACCGGCCAGTGGGCCGACCTGCCGTTCGAGCAGATGTGCCGGCTGGCCTCGGAGTGGGGCTACGACGGCCTGGAGATCGCGTGCTGGGGCGACCACTTCGAGGTGGACAAGGCCCTGGCCGATGAGTCCTATATAGAGCAGAAGCGGGCGACGCTGGCGAAGTACAACCTGGGCGTGTGGGCTATCTCGAACCATCTGGTCGGCCAGGCGGTGTGTGACCATCCGATCGACGAGCGGCACCAGGGCATCCTGCCGGCCCGGATCTGGGGCGACGGGTCACCGGAGGGCGTACGGCAGCGGGCCGCGGAGGAGATGAAGAACACCGCGCGTGCCGCAGCCAAGCTGGGCGTTTCCACGGTCGTCGGGTTCACCGGGTCGTCGATCTGGCACACCCTGGCCATGTTCCCGCCGGTGCCGCCGTCGATGATCGAACGCGGCTACCAGGACTTCGCCGACCGGTGGAAC
>DASVMV010000288.1:0-3966 GCA_036384155.1 Micromonosporaceae bacterium | reverse complement strand
GCCGCGGCCCGGCGCATCCCGGTCGTCCTCGACGGGGTCAGTGCTGTGGCGGCCGCGCTCGCGGCGGTACGGTTCGCCCCGGACGCCATCGGCGCCATGATCGCGGGACACCGGTCGGCCGAGCCGGGGGCCACCGTCGGTCTGCGAGCGCTCCGCCTGCCGCCCCTGGTCGATCTGGGCCTGCGGCTCGGCGAGGGCACCGGAGGCCTCCTGGCTGTGCCGATCGTCGCCGGCGCCGTACGGGTGCTGCACGAGGTCGCCACCTTCGACTCGGCGGGCGTGGCTCAGAAGTAGTCGGCGCCAGGATCGTCAGGGCTTGACCATGCCGTCGAGCAGCATGGCGCAGCGGATCAGGCCAAGGTGGCTGTAGGCCTGCGGATGGTTGCCCAGGCCCCGTTCGGCCAGCGGGTCGTACTGCTCCGGAAGCAGCCCGGTCGGCCCGGCCGTGTCGATCATCTGGCGGAACAGTTCCTCGGCGTCGGCCCGCCGACCGGTGCGCAGGTACGCCTCGATGAGCCAGGCGGTGCAGATGTGGAAGCCGCCCTCCCGCCCGGGTAGGCCGTCGTCCCAGTGGTAGCGGTAGACCACCGGACCGCTGCGCAGATCTGCCTCGATCCGGAGCACGGTGTCGAGGAAGCGCGGGTCGTCGTCGGGCAGCAGGCCGGACAGCCCGATCCACAGCGACGAGGCGTCCATCTCCGGATGGCCGTACGCCACCGAGTACGCGCCGGCGTCGGCATGCCAGCCGTACTCGAGCACGTTGTGGCCGATCCGGTCGCGCAGCGCCACCCACTCCGGCCGGTCTTGGTGGCCGTGCTGGCGGACGACGTGCAGCGCCCGGTCGACGGTCATCCAGCACATGACCTTGGAATACACGTGGTGCCGGGGCGGGAGGCGGGCCTCCCACAGCCCGTGGTCGGGTTCGTGCCAGCGGCGCTCCACGGCCTGCACCATCGCCTCGAGCACCCGCCACTCGTCGTCGCGGACCGAACCGCGGGCGTCGGCCACCGCGGCCAGGAGGTCGGCGATCGGCCCGAACACGTCGAGCTGCAGCTGGTGGTTGGCCAGGTTGCCGACGCGTACCGGTCGGGAGCCGGCGTAACCCGGCAGCGTGTCGATGACCGCCTCGGCGCCGAGTTCGTACCCGTCGACGGTGTAGAGCGGGTGCAGCCGTTCCGGGTGGCCGCCGGTGCGCTCGATGCAGCCGTCGACCCAGCGCAGCAGCGCCTCGGCCTCGCCGAGCGAGCCCAGGTCGACCAGGATCCGTGCGGTCATCGCCGCGTCGCGCAGCCAGCAGTAGCGGTAGTCCCAGTTGCGGACGCCGCCGAGTTCTTCGGGCAGCGACGTGGTGGCGGCGGCCAGGATCGAACCGGTCGCCTCGTGGCACAGGCCGCGCAGGGTGAGTGCGCTTCGGGCGACCACATCACGCGTCAGGTTGGGCAGCCGCAACGTCCGCAGCCAGTCGCGCCACGGCTGCTCGGCTGCCGCCTGCCGCTCGTGCAGCGGAATCCGGTGGTGCTCCAGGCTCACCGACCCGAAACGCAGCTCCAGGGCCACCGGGCCGCGCGCGGCGGCCAGGTCGACCACGGCCCGGGCGCTGTCGTGGCCGCCGTCCTGGACCACCTCCCACTCGACACCGGGGGAGTACAGCGCCACCGGTTCGCTGGAGCCGAGCACGAGCAGGCCGTCGCCCAGCGGCTGCATCCGGACCGCCACCTGTCCGAACTCCGGGCGCGGCGCGAACTCCAGCCGCACCCGGACCGACCCGCTCAGCTGCCGGACGAGGGTCGAATCCCCGGGCACGACCACCCGGTCTTCGGGCTCGCTCTCGCTGTACGGCCGGTCGAGCCAGTCGGTGACGGTCAGGCCCGACCAGCGCGTCTCCACGGTCATCGTGCCCGGCCGGTAGCGCTGGCCGAGCGGGATGCCGCCCCGCTCCGGGGTGATGCTGAAGTGGCCCGCCGGACTGCCGCCGAGCAGGTCGGAGAAGATGGCCGACGAGTCCGGCTTGGGGTGGCACAGCCAGGTGATCTTCGCCTCGGGGGTGAGCAGCGCGACGGTGCGCCCGTTGGCGAGCATGGAGTGCCGCTCGATCGGCACCGCCCGCTCGCCGAACAGCCACTGGCGCCGGGCGTCAAGCAGGAGACCGAGCACCCGCGCGGCGTCGATCGGCCGGCGGACCCGGTACTGCGCCGCCGTGTCTCCCGGACCGATCTTGATGCCGACGTCGGGGCCGTGCAGATTGACGAAGACGTTCTCGTCGGTGACGTCGTCGCCGACGAAGAGGACTGCGCTGGCAGCCATCTGGGTGCGCAGCTGGTCGACGGCGGTGCCCTTGTTCGTGGCGATCACCGACAGTTCGACGACCTGCTTGCCTTCGGTAACCGTCAGCTCCGGCCAGGTGGCTGGGCCAGTGCGCACGGCGTCGATCACCTCGGTGGCCACCTCGGGATCGGCGCCCCGGGTGTGTACCGCCACGCTGGCCGGCTTGCTTTCCAGGCGCACCCCCGGCTTTCCGGCGGTGATCTGCCGCAGGACGTTCTGCAGGCGGGTGCGAACCTCCGTCTGCTCGGGCGAGAGCCGCTCCACGAAGCCGATGTCGAACTCCGAACCGTGGCTGCCGACCAGGTGGACCTCGCTGGGCAAACGGGACAGGGTGGCCAGGTCCCGCAGCGCCCGGCCGGACACCACCGCGACGGTGGTCTGCGGCAAGGCGGCCAGCGCGCGTACGGCGGCAACCGACTCCGGCAGCGGCACCGCCTTGGTGGGGTCGTCGACGATCGGCGCCAGCGTGCCGTCGTAATCGCACGCCACCAGCAGCAGGGGCGAGCGCGCGATACGGGCCACCGCGGAACGCAGGGCCGGGTCGATGGAATCGGCGGCGCGCGGGTCGGCGCCAGGGACGGCCGAGGTCACGCGGCCTCCGTCGCGGGGGCTCCGAGTTCGTTGAGGAATGTGTGGGCCCAGTGGCCCACGTCGTGCGTTCGCAGGTGCCGGTGCATGGTGCGCATCCGGCGGCGGGCCTCGCCGTCGTCCATGTGCACGGCGCGCAGCAGCGCGTCCTTGACCGCGTCCGGGTCATGGGGGTTGCACAGGAAGGCCTGCCGCAACTCGGTCGCGGCGCCGGCGAATTCGCTGAGTACGAGCGCACCGCCGCTATCGCCACGGGCGGCGACGTACTCCTTGGCCACCAGGTTCATACCGTCTCGCAGGGGGGTCACCATCATGACGTCGGCCGCGCAGTAGAGCGCGGCCAGTTCGCTGCGACTGTACGACTGGTGCAGGTAGTGCACCGCAGGCACTCCCACCCTCCCGAATTCGCCATTGATCCGGCCGACCTCGCGCTCGACCTTGACCCGAAGTGCCTGGTAGTGCTCGACCCGCTCGCGGCTGGGGGTGGCTACCTGGACCATGACCGCCTCGGGGACGGTCAACTTTCCGTCAGACAGCAGCTCGCGGAACGCCTTGAGGCGCAGCTCGATGCCCTTGGTGTAGTCGAGCCGGTCGACGCCCAGCACGACCACCTTGGGGTCACCCAGCTCGGCCCGGATCTGCTTGGCCCGGGCCTGTACGACCGGGTCGGCCGCCATCCGCTCCATCTCCGCCACGTCGATCGAGATGGGGAACGCGCCCGCCTTCACCCGGCGCCCGTCCACGTGGATGGTCTGGCCCTCGTACCGCAGCCCGAGCAGGTGGCGGGCCAGCCGGACGAAGTTCTGGGCGGCCAGCCGCTGCTGGAACCCGACCAGGTCCGCACCGAGCAGACCGCGGAGTACCTCGGCGCGCAGCGGCATCTGCATGAAGAGCTCGATCGGTGGAAACGGGATATGCAGGAAGAAACCGATCCGCAGGTCCGGGCGCAGGTCACGGAGCATGGCCGGGACGAGCTGCATCTGGTAGTCCTGCACCCAGACCGTGGCGCCCTCGGCCGCCACGTCGGCGGCGGCCTCGGCGAAGCGGGCGTTC
>DASVMV010000287.1:0-14911 GCA_036384155.1 Micromonosporaceae bacterium | reverse complement strand
CTCCTCACGTCTTTGCGGACTGCCCCCGCAATTCTGTCAGGCTGGCCGACGGCAGCCGCCGGGGCGCCCCCAGGTCCCCGGCAAGCACGCGGCGCCGGGCAAGCACCGCGGTGCCTGCGGGAACCAGCGATGCCCTGCGGGAACCAGCGGTGCCCTGCGGGGTACCGTCAGTCGCTTGGGCCGGCTGGCAACAGGTGCTTGACGTCCGGCTTGCCCTCGATCAACGCGGTGGCCTTCTCCTCGGCAACCCGGTCCTCGGTGGTCAGGCGACCGCCGTGCTGGCGCAGGTGCTCGTCCCAGGATGCCAGCTGATAGACCTCGACGAACCGGTGCTCTGCTTCACCCTCGCGGAAGAGTCCCCACCGCTGGGCGCCCGTCCGCTGCCGCGATCCCTTCACCAGCTTCATCGCCTCGAGAAACGCCCGCTGCCGGTCGGGCGGCACCCGGTAGGCGATGGTCACCAGCACCGGCCCGACCCGGCGGTCCGGCTCTTCGGTCAGCCGCAGCTCCGGCCAGTACACCGCTGGTTCGCGGCCGACCTTTCGCAGGTCGGGCAGGGGCCAGAGCCGAACGGTGACCGCGCCGAGGAGCATCAGGACGGCGGCGGCGAGGTAGGTCACGACCAGCCCCGAGCGGTTGGCGAGGAGGCCCCAGGCGAACGAGCCGATGGCCTGCCCCCCGGCGAACACGACCTGGTAGACGGCCAGGCCGCGGGCCCGGATCCAGCCGGGCAGGAAGAGCTGCATCTCGGCGTTGACGCTGGACAGCACGGTCACCCAGGCGGCGCCGGCCGGAACGAGCGTGGCTACCACGATCGGAACGCTGCGGACGAGGGCGATCACGAGCAGCGCCCCGCCGTACACCAGCCCGGACAAGAGCAGGAACTGGCCGGGGGTCAGGTTCGAGCGGACCCAGGGTAGGAACAGGCCGCCGACGATCGCGCCGATCCCGAGCGCGCCGAGCAGCAGGCCGTAGCCGCTGGCGCCCAGGTCCAGCCGCCGGTTGGCGACGACCGGCAGGAGTGCCCACAGCGCGCTGCCGGGGACGAGGAAGAGGGTGGCGCGCAGCAGGAGTCGGCGTACGACGGGCGAGTGGCGGACGTATCGGGCGCCGGCCCGCAGGGCCGACGTGAACTGCTCGGGCACGTCAACCGCGCGGGCGTTTCCCGGCCGCCAGCGGACCAGGGCGAGCGCGAATATCAGGTAGCTGACCGCGTTGACCGCGAACACCACGGCGACACCGGCCTGGGCGACCAGGAACCCGGCCACGGCCGGGCCGACCGACCGGGCCGCGTTGACGTTGATGGCTCCCAGGGCGGCGGCCGACTGCAGATGGGAGCGGGGTACGAGCTCCGGAATGACGGCCGCCCAGGCCGGCAGGGTGAGCGCCTGCCCGGCGCCGAGGACGAAGGTGAGCGTGAGCAGCAGCGTCGGCGTCATCCGACCGGTCGCCGTGAGCACGGTCAGCATCAGGGCGATCAGTGAGATGAAGCACTGGACGGCGATCAGCAGGTGCCGCCGGTCGAACGCGTCGGCGAGCGCCCCCGCGGGCAGGGCCAGCAGCAGGATCGGCAGCATGCTCGCGGTCTGCACCATGGCCACGAGCGAAGACGCGTTGGGTTCGTGGACGAGCAGCCACTGCGCACCGACGGTCTGCATCCAGGTGCCGACGTTCGCCCCGAGCAGGGCGAGCCAGAGCGTGCGGTACGTGGCCAGGCGCAGCGGAGCCCAGGCCGCGGCAGGCGGCTCGGCGGTGGCGGGACCAGCGCTTACCACCGGCCGTCGGCCCGTAGCACCTTCTGGCCCGAGACGTACAGGTCGTCGGGCTCGAGCAGCAACAACCGGACCACCTCGCGGGCCACCTGTGCCGGCAGAGCGAAGATGTGGTCGATGAACTCGGCACCTACCCGCTCCTGCAGCTTGGTTGGCATCGGCCCGGGGTGCATCTGCATCACCTTGATGTGGTTGGACACCAGCTCCTGGGCCAGCGACTCGACCAGGCTCTTGCCGAAGCTCTTCGTCGCCCGGTAGAGCGGGATGCCCGGACGGGGGACGTCCACCGCGACGGCGCCGACGTAGACGATGTTGCCCCGGCCCTGCCGCTTCATCCGCTGCAGGGTCTCCCGCAGCACGAACGTGGTGCCGAGCACGTTGACCTCAATCGCCCGCCGCACGGCCTCGACCGGAATGTCCTCCAGCGCACCGCCGGCCCACATGGAGGCGCAGGCGGCCACCCCGTCGATCGCTCCGTGCCGCGCCTCCACCGCGTCGAACGCCTCCCGCAACTGCTCAGGGTGGGCGATGTCACAAACTATTGCGTCGCAGCCCAGGTCGGCCCGGACCGCGGCCACCTCCGCCTCGACATTGCCGAGCACCACGACGTCGTGCTCGGCAGTCAGGATGCGAGCGGTCTCCAGACCGAGGCCGCTGGTGCCGCCGATGATGACAAAGGTTCTGGCAGCCATACGCCTCCCGATGTCGTCCACCGCTCCACCGGTGCCGCGCATTCCCATCTGGGGGCGCCGCATGCGGCGAACTTCGCATCGAGCGGTTGCGGCGGGTCGGGTAACTAACGGGCGGCGACCACGCAGCCCGCGGCGGGTCAGGTCCGCCGACCGGTCAGGTCCGCCGCCGCGCGCCGGGGCCCGGACGGGGCAGCACGTCCCGGTACGCCGTGACCTCGTGCCCAGCCTCGCAGCGCAGCACCGCGTGCACGGCCCGGCCGCAGTCGTGGTGGACCGCCGCCAGGGGCGAACCGGCCGGGTCGGCAAGGTAGCGGTCCCCCCACTCGAGCACCGCGACGAGGACCGGCCAGAGGTCCATCCCCTTGTCGGTCAACCGGTACTCGTGCCGCAGCCGGGCACCGGGCTCCTGGTAGGGCACCCGGCGCAGGATCCCCTGCTCGACGAGCATCGTCAGCCGGTTGGTCAGCACCTGGCGCGGAATCCCCGTGCGCTCCCGCATGTCATCGAACCGGCGGACGCCGGTGCCGACCTCACGGAGCACCACGACCGTCCACCGCTCACCCAGGATCGCCATCGCCCGGCCGATGGTGCAGTTGTCCACCGACCAGTCCAGTGCCGCGGGCTTCATCCGTCCAGGCTAGGTCTTGTTGACAGACCCAGCAACGTCTGGGAGGCTGCGTCCATGACGCAGACCCAGGCCGAGGCTCGTACTCGCACGTTCAGCTGGTCGGATCCCGCTGCCAACGCGGCTCAGCTCGGCCGCCGGGGTGGCCTCGACCTCCTGCGAGCCATGATCGCCGGCGAGGTCCCGGCGCCCCCGGTGATGCACCTGCTGGGCATGGGCGCCATGACCGTCGAGGAGGGGCGGGTGATGGTCGAACTGCAGCCGCAGGAGTTCCACTACAACCCGCTCGGTGGGGTACACGGCGGAGTGCTGTCCACCCTGCTGGATACCGCAGCGGGCTGTGCCGTGCACACCACCCTGCCGGCCGGCATGGGCTACACGTCGCTCGACCTCAACGTGAAGTTCCTGCGGCCGGTCAGCGTCGACTCGGGGCTTCTCCGGTGCGCGGGCAGCGTCCTGCAACGGGGCCGCCGGACCGCGCTGGCCGAGGCGCGACTCTTCGATGCAGCCGGTCGGCTCGTCGCCCACGCCACGTCGACCTGCCTGCTCCTTCCGATCGAGGCCGTGGCCTGAACTGCCGTGGCCTGAACTGCCGTGGCCTGATTTGCCGTGGCCTGATTTCGGCAGCCGCGCAGGTCAGCCCGCGGTCAACCGGTTCTGACGGGCGTCCCGCTTCTCCTCGAACCGGGAGGCCGCCCGCTCCAGTTCGTCCAGGTGGCGGGCCAGGTCCTCGCGCGCGGCCTCCCCGTCGGCATCCAGACCGGTGACGTTCCAGACATCCCACTGCCGCAGCACCGGGGCAACCACCTCGTCCCGGTGCTGGCGCAGGTCGTAGATGCCGGCCAGCGCGATCGACACCGACTTGCGCGCGAAACCCTCGATGCCGACACCGGGCATTTGGAATTCGGCCACCACATCAGCCACCGCGCGCATGGCCTGGCTCGGCGCCAGTTCGAAGGCCGCGCCGAGCAGGTTGCGGTAGAAGACCATGTGCAGGTTCTCGTCGGCCGCCACCCGGGCCAGCAGCGCCTCGCCGGCCGGGTCGCCGGTGACCTTGCCGGTGTTGCGGTGGGAGATCCGGGTGGCCAGCTCCTGGAACGACACGTACGCCAGGGAGTGCAGCACCTCGTCGTTGTGCACGTTGACATAGCCCTCGGACATGTGCGTCATCCGGGCCCGCTCTAGCGCCACCGGGTCGACCGTCCGGGTCACCGTCAGGTAGTCCCGGATCGCGATCGCATGTCGCCCCTCCTCGGCCGTCCACCGGTGCACCCACGTGCCCCACGCGCCGTCCCGCCCGAAGAGCGTGGCGATCTCGTGGTGGTACGAGGGGAGGTTGTCCTCGGTGAGCAGGTTGACCACCAGGGCGGTACGGGCGACGTCCGGAATGGTGGAGTCCTCGGGCGACCAGGCCGTGCCACCCAGCGGACCGTCGAAGTCGCGCCCTTCGCTCCACGGCACGTACTCGTGCGGGAACCACTCCTTCGCCATCCCCAGGTGGCGCTCGAGGTTGCGTTCGACCACGGATTCGAGCTCGATGAGCAGTGTCGTCTGGCTGAGTGCGGTAACGGTCACGGGCTTCTCCCTACGGCGGCGTAACTTACGCTACCGTAGGTTCTCTACCCTGCGCACGAGAGCTGAACCCCGGCTGCCACCGGGACCGCCCGCTCCATGTCACCCGACCTGTGGCGTCAGGTCCGCCCGAGGCGGCGTCCACTCCCCTGCCGCGGCGGTCACCTGCTCTCCGGAGCGGATGTCCTTGACCTCGTCCGGCCCGCCGTCGGCGCCCGGGAACCAGACGTACGGGATTCCGCGCCGCTCGGCGTACCGGATCTGGCGGCCGTACCTGGCGGCGGACGGGGACACCTCGGTGGCGATCTCCCGGCGGCGCAACTGCTCGGCGATCCGGTTGCAGTCCGCGCGCCGATCCTCAGCCGGCAGGGCGACCAGCACGCAGGTCGGCACGCTGCGCGAGATCGACAGCGCGTCGTTACCGAACAGCAGCCCCAGCATGCGGGTGACCCCGATCGAAATGCCCACGCCGGGGAACCGGACGTCGCCCGCGGTGGCCAGGTTGTCGTAACGGCCCCCGGAACAAATTGACCCGAAGCGCTCGTAGCCGGCCATCTGCGTCTCGTAGACGGTGCCCGTGTAGTAGTCCAGGCCCCGGGCGACGCGCAGGTCCGCCACGCAGAGCCCCGGTGCGTGCGCCGCCGCGGTCTCCACGACCTCGGTCAGCTCGGCGAGGCCCTCGTCGAGAAGCGGGTGGTTGACCCCGAGCGCGCGTACGGCGTCGGCGAACGACGCGTCCGGGGTGCGGATCTCGGCAAGGGCGAGGCATGCCTTGGCCTGCGCCTCGGTCGCGCCGGCCGTCTGCTGCAGCAGCTCCACGACCTTGTCCGGGCCGATCTTGTCGAGCTTGTCGACGGCCCGCAGCGCGGCTTCCGGCTCGGTCAGGCCCAGCCCGCGGTAGTAGCCCTCGCATACTTTGCGGTTGTTCACCTGGATCCGCACCGGCGGGATCGGCAGGCCACCGAGCGCATCTCCGATGATCAGCGGGATCTCGGCCTCGTAGTGCGGTGGCAGCGTGTCCCGGTCGACGATGTCGATGTCGGCCTGCAGGAACTCGCGGTAGCGGCCCTCCTGCGGGCGCTCGCCGCGCCATGCCTTCTGGATCTGGTAGCGCCGGAACGGGAACTGCAGCTTGCCGGCGTTTTCAAGCACATACCGGGCGAACGGTACGGTCAGGTCGAAGTGCAGGCCCATCCCCGCGTCGCTCGAGTCCTCGGCATCGGCCTGCAGCCGGCGCAGGACGTAGACCTCCTTGGACGTCTCGCCCTTGCGCAACAGCTGGTCAAGCGGCTCCACGGCGCGAGTCTCCAGCGGCGCGAAGCCGTAGAGCTCGAACGTGGACCGGATCCGGTCGAGGACGTACTGCTCGATCATCCGCTGCGGCGGCAGCCACTCGGGAAAGCCGGAGATCGGCGTGGGCTTGCTCATTATGCTCCTTGAAACTCCCGCACCTGACGTGCGGAGGGATTTACCAGCCTCGGGTGGGAGCGGCCGGTCGCGCGCCGGCGACCTCGATGAGGTACGGATTGGTCGCGCGTTCCCGGCCGATGGTGGTCTCGGGTCCGTGGCCGGGCAGCACGACGGTGTCGTCGGCGAGCGGGAGCACCTTGTCCCGCAAGCTGGTCAGCATCGCCGGAAGGCTGCCGCCCGGCAGGTCGGTGCGACCGATCGAGCCGGCGAAGAGGACGTCGCCGGAGAGACAGAGCTGCTCCGCCTCCCAGGGCGAGCCGGCGCCGGGCAGCCGGAAGAGCACCGACCCGCCGGTATGGCCCGGCGCGTGGTCGACGGTGATCTCCAGGCCGGCCAGCGCGAGGGTCGCGCCGTCGGTCAGCTCGGCCACGTCGTCCGGCTCGGTGTAGGGCAGCCGGCCACCGAAGAGCTGGGCGAGGTCCGCCGACAACCCTTTGCTGGGGTCGGCGAGCAGGTCCCGATCGGCCGGGTGGATGTACGCGGTGATGCCGCGGGCGCCGCACACCGGCGCCACGGAGAACGTGTGGTCGAGGTGCCCGTGGGTCAAGAGCACCGCAGCCGGGTGCAACCGGTGCTCGCCGAGCGCGGCGTCCAGCCGGTCGAGCACACCGATGCCCGGGTCGACGACGATGCACTGCTCCCCCGGCGCGGTCGCCACGAGGTAGCAGTTGGTGCCGAATGCGTCGGCGGGAAAGCCGGCCACGAACACGTCCGCACCTCCTCGGGTCCACCGGTGTCTCCCGAGCCTATCGGCCGGCTCGAGCCATTTGCTGTCGGCGCCCACCAGGACGGTGCCGCCGCACACCACGCGTACAGCCACTACCCGTACACTCTGGCGGGCATGTGGCGTGGCGCACGCGGGCCGGGACCCGCCGCGTGCCCGCAACGAGAGGTCAGGAGGGGAGCGGCGGGTGGCTTCCAGCAGGGACCGCCAGCGCAAGCTGGCGCGGGCCAAGATCGATCGGCAGATGGCCCGGCGGGCGGCCGCGGCGCGGCGGCGCCGGCAGATCCGGGCGGGTGTCGGCGCCGCGCTGGCGCTCGCGCTGATCGTGCTCGGTTCGGTCTGGGCCCTCGGTGGGTTCGATCGGGACAAGTCGGAGCCGGCCGCCTCCTCGCCCTGTGAGTGGACCCCGCAGAACCCGACCGACAACCAGAATCTCAAGGACGTCGGCACGCCGCCAACCAAGGACATCCCGACGACCGGCACCCGGCCCATGACCATCAACACCAGCCGGGGCGGCCCCATCCAGATCGAGCTGGACCTGTCCAGCGCACCCTGTGCCGGCGCCAGCTTCGCCCATCTGGCCAGCCGCAAGTTCTTCGACAACACCCGGTGCCACGAGATCACGACGGAGGGCGCACTGCGCTGCGGCGATCCGAGCGGAACCGGACAGGGCGGACCGACGTACACCTTCTACAACGAGTACGTGCCGCAGCGGCCCGACGCGGCGGCCAGCCCCGCCCCAGCACGACAGCCGCTGTACCCGGCCGGGACCGTTGCCATGATCGGCTCGGCTCCGGGCGCCAACGGCAGCCAGTTCCTGATCTTTTTCAAGGACTTCACCCCGCCCGCACAGGCCAGCTACCCGGTCGTCGGCAAGGTGACCAGCGGCCTCGACGTGGTGGCCGCCATCGGTGCCGGCGGGACCGTGGACAATGGTTCTGGCGCGAAGGTGAAGCCCAAGACCGACGTGGTGATCGAAAACCTCACCGTCGGCGAGGCGTCCACCGACGCGCCGCCGGGGTCGACCACCTCGGCGACCCCGCCCGCGGCGACGCCCACCGCGGCGGCCAGCCCAAGCGCATCCGGCCAATCCTGACCGGTGCAGCGGCACCGACGAGACCTTCATACGACTGCAGGAGGAACGACCGTGACGTCGACCAGGGAGCGACAGCGCGCCGCGGCCCGGGCCCGGCTCGAACGGGAGATGGCCGAGCGCGCCGCCGCCGCCCACAAGCGCCGCCGGCTCCAGGCGATCATCGGCTCGGCTGTCGGCGTCGTGCTGGTGGTCGCGGGCACGGTGTGGGCATGGAGCGCGCTCGGGGGTGACGACAAGACCGACACCGCCACGCCCGCCGGCGCCCAGTGCGCGTGGACGGCACTTCCGGCCCAGGAGCGCTCGCCGCAGGTGAAGGATGTCGGTCTGCCGCCGGCGACGGCGACCAACCGGGGCACCCAGACGATGACCATCGACACCGGCGTCGGCACGATCACCGCGAAAGTCGATCTGGCGGCTGCGCCGTGCACCGCCGCCAGCTTCACCCACCTGGCGAGCAAGAAGTTCTTCGACAACACCAAGTGCCACCGGCTGGTGACCGAGGGCCTGCAGGTGCTGCAGTGCGGCGACCCGAGCGCCACCGGGAAGGGCTACCGACAGACCGACGGGACGGGCGGGCCGAGCTACCGGTTCCCGGAGGAGAACCTGCCGGTCGACAAGCGGCCGGCGTACCCGGAGGGCGTCATCGCGATGGCCAACTCCGGGCAGCCCGGCAGCACCGGCAGCCAGTTCTTCATCGTCTACGGCGACTCGCAGCTCAACCCCACCTACACCATCGTGGGCACCATCACCAGCGGTCTCGACCTGGTCAAGCAGGTCGGTGCCGCCGGTCACGACAACGCGTACGCCCAGCAGGCCGGCGGCGGTCACCCGAAGAAGGAAGTCGTCATCAAGTCGCTCACCATGACCGGCCCGTAGGGCTGATCCCTCGATGTAGCGTGCGGGCCGCCCGCCTCGATGTTTCCCCCGGTTGGCGGCCGGATCGCCCGCGTCGGGATCAAGCCTGACCGCCCAGAGCGGGTGATCCGGCCGCCAACCCCCACCCGGCCTGACCGCCCAGAGCGGGTGATCCGGCCGCCAACCAGACGACGGACTACGTGCCGGACGTCACCCGGTACGCGTCGAACACGCCGTCGACCTTGCGAACGGCGGCCAGCAGGTGACCGAGGTGCTTGGGGTCGGCCATCTCGAAGCTGAACCGGCTCACCGCCACCCGGTCGCGGGTCGTGGTGACCGTGGCCGAGAGGATGTTCACCCGCTCGTCGGAGAGCACCCGGGTGACGTCGGCCAGCAGTTTGTGCCGATCGAGCGCCTCGACCTGGATCGCCACCAGGAATGTGGAGGCCGAGGTCAACTTCCAGCTGACCTCCACCATCCGCTCGGGCTGGGCCTTGAGATCGTCGGCGTTGACGCAGTCGTCGCGGTGCACGCTGACGCCGCCGGAGCGGGTCACGAAGCCGAAGACGCTGTCCGGCGGAACCGGCGTACAGCACCGGGCCAGCTTGATCCACACGTCGCTGACGCCGCGTACCACGACACCCGGATCGTGGCCCGAGGTCGGGCCGCGCGGCGGGCGGGTGGCGACCGCGGTCTCGGCGATGTCTTCGACCGCGCCCTCTTCGCCGCCGTAACTGGCCATCAGCCGTTGGACGACCGACTGGGCCGACACCTGGTTGTCGCCGACCGCTGCGTACAGCGCCGACACGTCGGTCAGGTGCAGGTCGCGGGCGATGGTCATGAGGGCGTCTGAGGTCGACATCCGCTGCAGCGGCATGCCCTGCTTACGCA
The DNA here is from genome assembly GCA_036384155.1 of Micromonosporaceae bacterium. GTDB lineage: Bacteria > Actinomycetota > Actinomycetes > Mycobacteriales > Micromonosporaceae > DASVMV01. The sequence goes on along the minus strand of DASVMV010000287.1, from coordinate 5,214 downwards.
TCGCCTTGACGATCGCGTCCTTGCCGGACTCGATCGCCTCCTCCCGCCGTTCCTTGTTGAAGTATTGGCGGATCTTGGTGCGCGCCCGCGGGCTTTTGACGTAGCCCAACCAGTCCTGGGTGGGGCCGGCCGTCTCGGACTTCGACGTGAAGATCTCGATCACGTCGCCGTTGGACAGCGTCGACTCCAGTGGCACCAGCTTGCCGTTGACCCGGGCGCCGATGCACCGGTGCCCCACCTCGGTGTGGACGGCGTAGGCGAAGTCGACCGGCGTCGATCCGGTGGGCAGCGGGATGACATCACCCTTCGGGGTGAAGACGTAGACCTCCTGGCTGGACAGGTCGAAGCGCAGCGCGTCGAGGAACTCGCTGGGGTCGCTCGCCTCGCGCTGCCAGTCGAGCAGCTGCCGCAGCCAGGTCATCTCGTCGATGTGCGCCGGCGGGCCGACGATCGTCGCGCCCTTCTGCTCCTTGTACTTCCAGTGCGCCGCGATGCCGAACTCGGCGGTGCGGTGCATGGCGTACGTGCGGATCTGCATCTCGACCGGCTTGCCGGTCGGGCCGATGACCGTCGTGTGCAGCGACTGGTACATGTTGAACTTCGGCATCGCGATGTAGTCCTTGAACCGGCCGGGCACCGGCTGCCAGTTCGCGTGGATCACACCGAGGGCCGCGTAGCAGTCGCGCACCGTCTCGACCAGGATGCGGACGCCGACCAGGTCGTAGATGTCGTTGAAGTCCCGACCCCGCACGATCATTTTCTGGTAGATCGAGTAGAGGTGCTTCGGCCGACCCGTGGTCTCGGCCTTGATCTTGGCCGACTTCAGGTCGGTCTGGACCTTCTGGGTCACCTGGCGCAGCAGCGCCTCGCGCTGCGGCTGGTGCTCCCCGATCAGCCGGTTGATCTCCTCGTACCGCTTCGGGAAGAGGGTGCCGAACGCCAGGTCTTCCAGTTCCCACTTGATGGTGTTCATGCCCAGCCGGTGGGCCAGCGGGGCGAGGATCTCCAGCGTCTCCTTGGCCTTCTGCTCCTGCTTCGGGCGGGGCAGGAACGTCAGCGTCCGCATGTTGTGCAGCCGGTCGGCCAGCTTGATCACCAGAACCCGCGGATCCTTGGCCATCGCGACGACCATCTTGCGGATCGTCTCGGCCTTGGCCGCGTCGCCCAGCTTCACCTTGTCGAGCTTGGTGACCCCGTCGACCAGCAGCGCGACCTCGGGACCGAAGTCGACCCGCATCTGGTCGAGGCCGTACGCGGTGTCTTCGATGGTGTCGTGCAGCAGGGCCGCGACCAGCGTGGTGGTGTCCATCCCGAGGTTGGCCAGGATGGTGGCCACGGCGAGCGGATGCGTGATGTAGGGGTCGCCGGACTTGCGGTACTGCCCCGAGTGCCAGCGGGCGGCCACGTCGAAGGCCCGCTGCAGCAGCCGGACGTCGGCCTTGGGGTGGCTGGCCCGGTGCGTCGCGATGAGCGGCTCGAGCACCTCACTGACCTGGGGGGTCTGCCACGGGGCGTTGAACCGGGCGAGACGGGCCCGCACCCGGCGGCCGGTGGGCGCGTGGGACAGGCCGAACCCGAGCGACCCGGACGCGCCGTGGTCGCCCGACAGATCGCCCGCGCCGTCGTCCTCGTCGCCGTCCAGATCCGGGGATACGTCGGTGAGCGCGGTCCCAGGGTTACTGGCCGCGGCGCCTCGCGGCGACCCGTCGTCGGAAATCAGGGAACCGGAGTCGTCCACCAGCGCGGGCGTCTCGGTCGACGGCTCGTACGGCTCGGTACGGGTCGGGATGTCAGTCACGCGGTCGGCCTCGCCACTCGGGTGCACCGTGCCCTCCACCGAGGGGGTGCCGTTTTGAGACACCGGCCTCCTCACCTTCGCCGGGATCAGCCGACCGTAGCCGGCCCACCGGTCATCCGCCAGCCCGGCAGATCGGTATCTACCTGGTCAGGGAAGGCAATCGTACCCGTCCGCAGCGGTGATCGACCGCATCGCGGACGCGCCGGTCGGCCAACCGGCCTGATCTCCGCTAAACGGTCAGGAGGGCGTGGACCGGGCGAGGGTCGAGGCGCTTGCGCCCCTCGAGGAAGGCCAGTTCGAGCAGCACGGTGAAGCCGGCCACGGAACCGCCCGCCCGCTCCACCAGGTTGAGGGTGGCCTCGGCCGTACCGCCGGTCGCGAGCACGTCGTCGACCACGAGCACGCGGTGTCCCGGGAGGAACGCATCCTGGTGCACCTCGAGGGTCGCCTCGCCGTACTCAAGGGCGTACGAGGCGGCGTACGCGGCCCTGGGCAACTTCCCCGACTTGCGTACCGGCACGACGCCGAGCCCGGTGGCGTACGCGACCGCGGCGGCGATGACGAACCCCCGCGCCTCGATGCCCACCACCACGTCGAAGGAGTCCCGGCCGTGGTATTCGATGATTCCGTCGATCACCTCGCGGAACGCGTCACCGTCGGCGAAGAGCGGCATGAGGTCCTTGAACACGACCCCCGGTTTGGGAAAGTCCGGTACGTCCACCACGCGCCTGGCGACCAGCTCCGCCATCCCGGGGCCACTGTCCCCGCGCACGTCGGCACCGATCTCCGTCACGCCTTCTCCTTCGTTCCCCGACGGGAAGCCGTCCCGCTGCCGCCCCTGATGTCAGCGGCGGCGCGCGCCACTGCGCTTGTTACCGGGGCCGGGGCGTCCGCCCCGTCCCCCGCCGGAGCGCTTCCCCGCCGGCCGGGCGCCCACCCTCGGCGTGGAGCCCGCCAGCGCGGTGCGTTCGGCCGGCAATTCCTCCGGCGTCTCGGCGGCCGGCTCGGTGTCCACCGGCTCCCCTTCCGGGCGCTTGGCCGCGGACCGGCCGGTGCGCCCGGTGCTCTTGGGCGCCACCTCGCCGCGGGCGATGGCCGCCCGCCTGCCCAGCACCCGCCTGGTGTGCGCCTGGATCCGGGGCTCGTGCTCCTTGAGCGTCACCAAAAGCGGCGTGGCGAAGAAGATCGACGAGAAGAAGGCCGTGGCCATACCCACGAAGAGCACCAGACCGAGGTCCTTCAAGGTGCCGGCTCCGAGCAGGCCGGCCCCGATGAAGAGCAGGCCGCCCACCGGCAACAGGGCGACGGCCGAGGTGTTGATCGACCGCATCAGCGTCTGGTTGATCGCGAGGTTGGCCGCCTCGCCGTACGTCCTGACCGCGCTCCCGGTAATCCCCCGCGTGTTCTCCTGGACCTTGTCGAAGACGACCACGACGTCGTACAGCGCGAAGCCGAGGATCGTGAGGAAGCCGATGATGGTCGACGGGGTGACCTCGAACCCGACCAGCGAGTAGACACCGGCCGTCAGCACCAGGTTGAGCAGCAGCGCCGACACGGCCGCCACCGCCATCCGCCACTCGAAGCGGACGATCAGGTAGAGGGCCACCAGGGCGACGAAGATCACCAGACCGAGCAGGGCCCGTTCGGTCACCTGCCCACCCCAGGATGCGCTCACCCGGTTGGCGCTGATCTGGTCGGCCGGAATGCCGAACCGCGCTCCGACCAGGTTGCGCACCTCGGTCGACTGCTCGGGGCCGACGTCCGACGTGCGCACCTCGTAGAACGACCCGCCGGCACCGCCGACCCGCTGGGTCGAGACCACGCTGCCCTCGCCGCCCGTCGTCTGGCCGACGGCGTCCTTGACGGCATTCTCGGCCTGCTTCAGCGTGCCGACGCTGGCCGGCACCTGGAACGAGTTGCCGCCGCTGAACTCGATGCCGAGGCTGAACCCGCGGAAAGCGATGCTCAGCACGGCGACGAGCACCAGGGCGGCCGCCAGCGAGAACCAGAGCTTGCGGCGGCCGATGATGGACAGATCGGCATCGCCCCGGTAGAGCCGGGTCGCCAGACCGCTGCGGCCGCTCATCTAGGCCTCCTTCGCGCGGGGGTTGCGGGTTGGCGCGGCCGCGTCGGGGTCCCGTTGTTCCAGGACGCGACCGAGACCGCTCACCCGGGGTGACAGGAACGCCCGGGTCCGGGCGAACATCGCCATGATCGGGTGTCGGAACAGGAACACCACGACCAGGTCGAGCACGGTGGCCAGGCCGAGCGCGAAGGCGAAGCCCTTCACCGCACCGACCGATACGACATAGAGCACCACGGCGGCCATGAGCGAAATCGCGTTCGCCGAGATGATCGTACGACGAGCCCGGGCCCAGGCCCGGGGCACGGCGCTGCGGGGACTGCGCCCGTCCCGGATCTCGTCCTTGAGCCGTTCGAAGTAGATGACGAACGAGTCCGCGGCCACACCGAGCGACACGATGAATCCCGCGATTCCGGCCAGCGTCAGGGTGAAGCCGATCTGCCGACCGAGCACGATCAGCGCGCCGAACACCAGCAGCGCCGACAGTACGAGGCTGAGGAAGATGACGGTGCCCAGGAGCCGGTAGTAGAAGAACGCGTACAGGACCACCAGGAGCATGCCGATGCCCGCCGCGAGCAGGCCGGCCCGCAGATAGCTGGCGCCGAGCGTTGCGGTGACCGTCTGGGCCTCCTGCTGCTCGAACGTCACCGGCAGCGCGCCGTACCGGAGCTGGCTGGCCAGGGTGTTCGCGGTTTGCGCGGTGAACTGCCCGGTGATCTGCGACTGCCCGGTCAGCACGCCCTGGATGACCGGCGCGGAGATCACCTTCTTGTCCAGGACCACCGCCACCCGGCACCGGCCCCCCTCGCCCAGCGCGCTCTGGTCGCAGCCCTGGCCCTCGTTGTTGAACGCCTCCTTGGTGAGGTTGGTCCAATTCTCCTGGCCGGAGCCGGTGAACTTCAGGTTCACCACCCACTGGCTCGTCTGCTGATCGAGCGCGGCGCTGGCGTTGGCGACGTCCGTTCCGGCGACCTTGGCGACGTCGAGCAGGTATTTCGCCGGCCCCTCGCACGCCACCACCTGCTGGTTGACGTCGCTGATCGAGGCGGGCGGCCGCCCGTCGAGCTGGGCGCACGTGATCGTGGGCACGTTGAACTGGATGTTGGGCGGCAGGGCAGCCACCTCGCGGGGGGTCAGGGTGCCGAACGGCTGGAGCGTCCCGGCCTGCGCGGGGTCCGCCGGCGCCTTCAGGTCGCTCGCCGCCTGCCACGCCGTCGGACCGACCTTCTGCTGCGCGGCGGCGCGCAGCTGGGCGAGGTTTTGCGGCGCCGGGGCGGGGCTGGCCGTCCCACTCGCGGTCGGCGCGGGCGTGGCCGGCGTCGGGGTGGGAGTG
>DASVMV010000286.1:0-22442 GCA_036384155.1 Micromonosporaceae bacterium | reverse complement strand
GCCTGCACTGCGCCCAGGTGTCGTACGGCGGCCACCGCGTCAGCCAGCGGCGGCCCCACCAGCCGGTGCGCCCGGAGCCGGCGGTGGGCGACCTCCCGGGCGTCCATGGGCTGAGTCTAGGGACGGGGTACGACGTGCGGCGGCGCGCAGCCACGTGCTGGGATGCGCGCCGCCGTCGCTGATGGGATCAGTGCCCGGCCGCGGCCGCGTGCTCCTTGCGTACCTGGTCGGCGAGGTGCGTGGGCATCGGGTCGTACCGCGCGAACGTCCGCCGGAAGGTGCCCGAGCCCGAGGTCATCGCCCGCAGCTCCACGGCGTAGCGGACCAACTCGGTGGCCGGGACCTCGGCCCGGATGATCGTCCGCTCGCCGCCGCCCGGGTCCGCGTCCGTGCCCAGCACCCGGCCGCGCCGCCCGGACAGGTCGCTCATCACCGCGCCGACGTACGAGTCGGGCACCCGTACGGCGATCTCATCGACCGGCTCGAGCAGCGTCATCTGGCCCTTGTCGGCCGCGTCGCGCAGCGCCAATGAGCCCGCGGTCTGGAAGGCGGCGTCGGAGGAGTCCACGCTGTGGGCCTTGCCGTCGAACAGCGTGACCCGGATGTCCACCACCGGATAGCCGGCGACGATGCCCCGCTCCATCTGGGCCCGCACGCCCTTCTCCACAGACGGGATGTAGTTGTGCGGTACCGCCCCGCCGACCACCTTGTCGACGAACTCGAATCCGGCACCACGGGTCAGCGGCTCGACCTCGACGTCGCAGACGCCGTACTGGCCGTGGCCGCCGGACTGCTTGACGTGCCGCCCGTGCCCCTTGGACCCGCTCGCGAACGTCTCCCGCAGTGCCACCCGCATCGGCTCCGTGTCGAGGTCGACCCCGCCGGACCGGAGCCGATCGAGCACCACGTCGGCGTGCGCCTCGCCCATGCACCAGAGCACCAGCTGGTGGGTTTCGGGGTTGCGCTCGAGGCGCATCGTCGGGTCTCCGGCGACGAGGCGGCCGAGGTTCTTGGCCAGCGCGTCCTCGTCGGAGCGGCTCTTTGCCACGACCGCCACGGGCAGCAGCGGCTCGGGCATCTCCCAGGGCGCCACGAGCAGCGGGTCGTCCTTGGACGAAATCGTGTCGCCGGTCTCGGCGGTGCCCGACTTCGTGATCGCGCAGATGTCGCCGGCCACACAGTACGGCACCTCGCGCAGGTTGGCGCCCAGCGGCGAGTAGATATGGGCCACCCGCTCGTCCGCGTCGTGGTCGGGATGCCCCCGCTCCTCCATGCCGTGGCCGGAGATGTGCACGGTCTGCTCGGGCCGCAGCGTGCCGGAGAACACCCGGACCAGGGATACCCGACCGACGTGCCGGTCGACCGTCGTCTTCACCACCTCGGCGACCAGCGGGCCGGCGGGGTCGCAGGTCAACGGGGGACGGGGGGAGCCGTCGATCCCGGTGACCGGCGGCAGGTCATGCTCGAGCGGCGATGGGAACGCGCTGGTCAGCACCTCCAGCAGGGCGTCGAGACCGACCCCGGTCTCCGCGCACACCGGAATCGCCGGGTAGAAGTTGCCCTTGGCGACGGCCTTTTCCAGGTCGTCGATGAGAACCTGGACGTCGATCTCCTCGCCGCCGAGGTACCGGTCCATCAGACCTTCGTCCTCGCTTTCGGCGATGATCCCCTCGATCAGCTGGTTGCGGGCCTCTCCGATGGCGGGCAGGTGCTCGGGATCCGGCTCTCGCACCTGAGGCGGGTAGCCGGCTGAATAGTCGTAGACCCGGCGGGTGATCAGTCCCATGAGACCGACGACGGATTCGCCGTCGTCGGCCAGCATCGGCAGGTAGAGGGGGAGGACGTTGTCGCCGAACACCCGCTGGCAGAGGGCCAGGGTCTCCTCGAGGTCCGCGCGCTGGTGATCGAGGCGGGTCACCGCCACGGCCCGCGGCATGCCGACGATTGCGCACTCCTCCCAGAGCGCGGCCGTGGCCGCGTCCATCCCGTCGGCGGCAGACACGACGAAGAGCGCTGCGTCCGCCGCCCGCAGGCCGGCGCGCAGTTCGCCGACGAAGTCGGCGTAGCCCGGGGCGTCCAGCAGATTGACCGCCACGCCCTCGTGCATCAGGGGCGCACAGGCGAGGCTGACCGATCGTTGTTGCCGCACGGCGGCTGGGTCGCTGTCGCTCACCGTGGTGCCGTCGACGACCGAACCCGCGCGGCTGATCGTGCCGGTCGCGGCGAGCAGCGCCTCCACCAGAGTCGTCTTGCCCGCTCCGGAATGGCCGACAAGCACCACGTTGCGTACCCTCGCGGGCTCATCCACCACCGGCGCCGAGCCGGTGACCCCCTTCTCCTGACCTTTCTGCGCCATCGGGGCGCACCTCCCTCGTTCGATGGATGGTGACGACCGCCGCGACGGCGAAGCGGCTGGGGCTGATCCGCGGCGACATCCTCGTTGCTGGTTACCTAACGTTTGCGCGATGTGGGTGCGGGCGAGGTAGCTCGCCCCCCGCCTCCGATCCCACACCTGGCGCCGGTCGCACACAACCCCTACCGCGAAGTCGGCCGTACCGGCCGTGTCCTCGGCCCGGCACGGCCCGTTAAGGTGAGACCGCCATGGCGAAGATCTTCCAGGTATCTGCCCGCGCCGGGATGGCCCGCGTTGTCGAGCCGCTTGCCCGGCGCCTCCTACGCGTGGGGGTCACGCCCAACGCGGTCACGGTGACCGGCACCGTGGGGGTGCTCATCGGCGCGCTCGGGTTCGGCGCGCGCGGTCACCTCATCGCCGGGGCGCTGATCGTCACGTTCTTCGCGTTGACCGACCTCCTCGACGGCACCATGGCCCGGATCCGCGGCGGCGCTACCCGGTTCGGCGCGTTCCTCGACTCGAGCATGGACCGGCTGGCCGACGGCGCGGTGTTCGGCGCCGTCACGTACTGGCTGGCCACGCAGGACGACCGGGCCGGGGTGGCTGCGGCGCTGCTCTGTCTGGTCGGCGGGCAGCTCGTCTCCTACGTGAAGGCGCGCGCCGAAGGACTTGGCATGACCTGCAACGTGGGCATCGCCGAGCGGACCGAGCGGCTGGTCGTCGTGGGCGTCGGCGGCCTGTTGGCCGGATTCGGCCTGCCCTGGGCCCTGCCGGCGGCGTTGTGGCTGCTCGCGGTGCTTTCGTTCGTGACGGTCGGCCAGCGGATCCGGCACGTGTACCGCCAGGCGCAGGCCCGCGACGGGAGCGGTCGGGCGTGAACCTGGTCGACCTGAGCTACGCCGCCGCCTGGCGCCTGGTCCGCGCCCTACCGGGCCCGGTGGCCGCCGGGGCGTTCCGCGTCGGTGCCGACATCGCCCACCGGCGGCGTGGTCGAGGTACGGCGAGGCTGGCCGAAAACCTGCGGCGGGTGGTCGGCCCGCAGCTGCCGGAGGACGAGTTCGAGGCGCTCGTCCGGCGGGCTCTGCGGTCGTACGCCCGCTACTGGCTGGAGGCCTTCCGACTGCCTGCGCAGTCGCCCGAGCGGCTTCGCGCCGGGTTTCACCTGGGCCGACACGAGTTGCTGGGTGCGGACGTCGCCGCCGGCCGGGGCGCGATCGTCGCCCTGCCGCACGCCGGCAACTGGGACGCCGCCGGTGCCTGGGTGGTCGCCATGGGCTGGCCGCTGACCACCGTGGCCGAACGGCTGAAGCCGGAGAGCGTCTACGAGCGGTTCCTGGAGTTCCGGCAACGTCTCGGCATGGAGATCATCCCGCTGACCGGCGGACAGCAACCGCCGCTGGACGCGCTGGCGGACCGCCTGGGCGACGGGCACGTGGTTCCCCTGCTCGCCGAGCGCGACCTGACCGCGCGGGGCGTCGAAGTGTGCTTCTTCGGCGGCCGGACCAAGATGCCCGCCGGCCCGGCGCTGCTCGCGCTGCGCACCGGCGCGCCGCTCTACGTCGCGTCCATGTGGTACGAGCCGGCCGGCCCGCGCGGGCTGCTCGAGGGCCCGCTGCCGGTGCCGGGGCCGGACACCGGTCCGCTGATGCAGCGGGTCACCGCGGTGACCCAGCAGATAGCCGACCATCTGGCGGCGGGCATCGCCCGGCACCCGGAAGACTGGCACATGCTGCAGCGGATGTGGCTCGACGGGGCACGCACCGGAAAGGCGTCCGGGCTCGCGTCCGGCGCGGGCCAACCGGACGGGACGGCTTCGGCCGTCCAGCGGCCCGCACCATCCGGACCGGCCTGAGGGGGAGGCGGACGTGCGCATCGGCATCGTGTGCCCCTACTCCTTCGACGTGCCCGGCGGCGTGCAGAACCACGTGGTGGAGCTGGCCGAGGCGCTGATCGGCCTCGGCCACCAGGTGAGCGTGCTGGCGCCGGCCGACGACGACGCGCCGCACCCGCCGTACGTCGTACCGGCCGGCCGGTCGGTACCCCTGCCGTACAACGGTTCGGTGGCCCGGATCAGCTTCGGGCCGGTTTCGACGGCCCGGGTACGCCGGTGGATCGCCCGTGGCGAGTTCGACGTGCTGCACGTGCACGAGCCGTTCGCGCTCAGCCTGTCGCTGCTGGCGGTGCTCTGCTCCCGGGGGCCGGTGGTGGCGACGTTCCACACGGCGGTGACCCGGTCCCGGGCGCTGGCCGCCGCCCAGGGTGTCCTGCAGATCGTCATGGAACGGATCACCGCCCGCATCGCGGTCAGCGCGCTGGCGCGCAAGGTGCAGGTGGAGCACCTCGACGGTGGTGCGGTGGAGATTCCCAACGGGGTCGCGGTGGCCAAGTTCGCCGGAGCCGCGCCGCTGCCGGGCTGGCCCGGTTCGTGCGCGCCGGGCAATGGTGGCGCAATCGGCTTTCTCGGCCGGTTCACCGAGCCGCGGAAGGGCTTCGGGGTGCTGCGGCAGGCCCTCCTCGACCTCGTCCCGGACCGCCCCGGGTTGCGGCTGCTGGTGGCCGGGCCGGGCGATCCCGCCGAGCTCTACACCAACGTGCCGGCCGCCGTGCGGGACCGGATCACCCTACTCGGCCTCGTGTCCGAGGCAGAGAAGGCGCAGATGCTGCGCAGCGTGGACGTCTACGTCGCCCCCAACCTGGGCGGTGAGTCATTCGGCATGATCCTCACCGAGGCGATGGCCGCCGGCGCGCCGATCGTGGCGAGCGATCTGGACGCGTTCCGGCGGGTGCTCGACGGGGGCCGCGCGGGCCGGCTCTTCCCGACCGGCGACTCGACCGCGCCGGGCCGGACGATCACCGACCTGCTCGACAATCCGGATCAGCGGGCGGCCCTGGCGGCCTGTGGGCGCGAGGTGGTGGCCGCGTACGACTGGCCGGTGCTCGCGCAGCGGGTGTTGGAGGTCTACGCCGCGGCGATCGAGGCGACCGACGGCCGGGTGATCGACGACGAGTGGGCGTGACCGCCGCCGCTGTCCTGCGCGGGGCCGTGGACGCGCCAACCGGCACACTACGATGCCCGCATGTGGTGGATCACGGGGGTCATCGGCGTCCTGGTGCTGGTGTCGGCCTATCTGGCCTGGACCGCCGCCCGGGTCGACCGCCTGCACGCCCGCGCCGCAGCTGCCGCTCGGGCCTTGGAGGCGCAACTGCTCCGCCGGTCGGCCGCGGCGGCCGTCCTCGCCGAGACGAGTTCCGAACTCGACCTGTACGCGGTCGCCCGGACGGCGATCGACGCCCGCGCGGACGAGCGGGAAGCCGCCGAAAACGACCTCACCCGCCACCTGCGCGGGACCGGATTGCCGGCCGGTGACCCGGCGGCCGATGCTGTGGTGGCGGCCAGCCGCCGGCTCGCCCTCGCGCGGCAGGTGCACACCGACCTCGTCCGCGACGCGTTGGCCGCGCGGCGCCGGCCGGTCGTACGGCTGATGCGCATGGCCCGCCGGCACGAGTGTCCGCGGTACTTCGATATCGACGACCCCACCCTGAGCGCCCAGCCAGCTGATCTTGCGAAAATGCCGGTCGTGTCGGTGGTCGAAGGGCGACCCGGGAGTACGCCGACGGCGTGACGGCGCACCGGTACGGTGTCGCGGCTCGTGGACCGCGGCCGGGTGACGCAAGCCATGGTGCAGGCCACCGGGGAGGCGATTGGCCATCGGTCGCCGACCACCTGCCGACGTACCATCGAGTCGACACCACTTATCCAAAACCGCCCATGAGGAGCGAAAACGTCGTGTCCGAAGCCGTCGATCCCGTCACCCCCACATCCGTCACCGGCACGGCCCGCGTCAAGCGGGGCATGGCCGAGATGCTGAAGGGGGGCGTGATCATGGACGTGGTCACGCCGGAGCAGGCCAAAATCGCCGAAGATGCCGGTGCGGTCGCGGTGATGGCGCTGGAGCGGGTGCCGGCCGACATCCGTGCCCAGGGCGGTGTGTCCCGGATGAGCGACCCCGACATGATCGACGGCATCATCAACGCCGTGTCCATCCCGGTGATGGCCAAGGCCCGCATCGGGCACTTCGTCGAGGCGCAGATCCTGCAGGCGCTCGGCGTCGACTACGTCGACGAGTCCGAGGTGCTCACCCCGGCCGACTACGCCAACCACATCGACAAGTGGGCGTTCACGGTGCCGTTCGTGTGCGGCGCGACCAACCTGGGCGAGGCGCTGCGGCGGATCACCGAGGGCGCAGCCATGATCCGATCGAAGGGCGAGGCGGGCACCGGCGACGTCTCCAACGCGACGACCCATATGCGCAAGATCCGGCAGGAGATCCGCCGACTGAGCTCCCTGCCGGCCGACGAGCTGTACGTCGCGGCGAAGGAGCTGCAGGCGCCGTACGAGCTGGTCCGCGAGGTGGCCGAGGCCGGAAAGCTGCCGGTGGTGCTATTCACCGCGGGCGGCATCGCCACGCCGGCCGACGCCGCGATGATGATGCAACTGGGCGCCGAGGGCGTGTTCGTCGGATCCGGCATCTTCAAGGCGGGCAACCCGGCGCAGCGGGCGGCCGCGATCGTGAAGGCGACCACGTTCTACGACGACCCGGATGTGCTGGCGAAGGTCAGCCGCGGCCTCGGCGAGGCGATGGTCGGGATCAACGTAGACGACATCCCGGTGCCGCACCGGCTGGCCCAGCGCGGCTGGTGAGCGCGAGGAGTGAGCCGGGTTTGCGAGCCCCGCAGTCGCGAACGAAAGAGGGGCTGGTGAGCATGGCCGAACCGGTGATCGGCGTACTCGCCCTGCAGGGGGATGTCCGCGAGCACGTCCGGGCGCTGACCGCGGTGGGCGCGGAGGCCCGCCCGGTGCGCCGCCCGGAGGAGTTGGAGGCGGTCGCGGGGCTGGTGATTCCCGGGGGCGAGTCGACCACCATCAGCAAGCTCGTCGACATCTTCGAGCTGCGGGAGCCGATCGACAAGCGCATCGAGTCGGGCCTGCCCGTCTACGGATCCTGCGCCGGCATGATCATGCTGGCCACCGAGGTCCTCGACGGCCGTCCCGACCAGCGCGGCTTCCGCGGTATCGACATGACGGTACGGCGCAACGCCTTCGGCCGGCAGGTCGACTCGTTCGAGGCGCCGGTGAAGATCGACGGGATGTCCGGTCCGGACTTCCACGCCGTGTTCATCCGCGCGCCGTGGGTGGAACGGGTCGGGGAGGGCGTACAGGTGTTAGGTCGGATCGTCGACGGTGCCGCCGCCGGGCGGATCGTCGCCGTTCGGCAGGGCAGCCTGCTGGCCACCGCGTTTCATCCGGAAATCACCGGAGATCTGCGGGTGCACCGCTACTTCGTGGAATTGGTCCGAGCCGCTGCCCGTTGAGCGGTGTGACATCGGTGCCGATGGCGTCGGTAGGATTGACGGGATTCGGCAGGGCCATCTGCCCGCCACGGCCATCCGTCCAGAGCTGACCGGAGATCCTCCGCGTACGCCGGGTCGGGACGGCGCGCGAGCGCCGTGGTCGACGCAGACGTCGGGTAGCTACGGAGGTTTCAGATGTCCGGCCACTCAAAGTGGGCGACCACCAAGCACAAGAAGGCGGCCATCGACGCCAAGCGCGGCAAGATGTTCGCCAAGCTGATCAAGAACGTCGAGGTGGCGGCCCGCACCGGTGGCGGGGACCCGGCTGGCAACCCGACCCCCTACGACGCCATCCAGAAGGCGAAGAAGAACTCGGTACCCAACGACAACATCGACCGCGCCGTCAAGCGGGGGTCCGGCCTCGAGGCCGGGGGCGCCGACTGGCAGACCGTCAACTACGAGGGGTACGGCCCGGGCGGCGTCGCCATGCTCATCGAGTGCCTGACCGACAACCGCAACCGGGCCGCGACCGAGGTGCGTACCGCGCTCACCCGCAACGGCGGTTCGCTCGCCGACGCCGGCTCGGTGTCGTACCTGTTCTCCCGCAAGGGCGTCGTGATCGTCCCCAAGGCCGGCGCGACCGAGGACGACGTGATGATGGCGGTCCTGGACGCCGGTGCCGAAGAGGTCAACGACCTCGACGAGGCCTTCGAGGTGGTGTCCGAGCCGGGTGACCTGCTCGCCGTACGCAATGCGCTGCGCGACGCCGGCATCGAGTACGAGTCCGCGGAGTCGTCGCTGATTCCCAGTGTCACGGTGCCGCTCGACGAAGAGGGCGCACGCAAGATCTTCAAGCTGATCGACGTACTCGAAGACTGCGACGACGTGCAGAACGTGTACGCGAACTTCGACGTCAGCGACGAGATCATGGCCGCCGCGGGCTGAGTTCCTTACCTGGGTGGACTACTCCCGTCGCGGCAGGTTGTGATTCCATCTCCTCAAACGTCAGCGACGAAATAATGACGGCCGTCGGCTATCCTCCCCTCGGCTGGATATCCGGTGGGCGTGTGGATATCCTGACTTGAGGGAGGTGGGCCGTGGCGAAGACGCTGCTTGACGTCGATGACGACCTCTTGACGGAGGCATCGGCCGCTTTGGGGACGAGCACCAAGAAGGACACAGTCAATGAAGCGCTGCGGCAAGCCGTCGAGCTGAGCCGCGAGCGCCGCCGCCGCGCGTTGGAGTCACTGCGTCGCATCGCCGACGACGGTGGGTTTGACTTCGACCGCCTCCCAGAGCTGGACCAATGAAGTACCTCGTCGACACCAGCGCCCTGGTGCGGATTTTGCGGCGCCAGGTCGATGCGCACTGGGACGATGCGGTGGAGAGGGGTCTCGTCGCGGTCTGTGAGCCGGTGCTCGTCGAGGCGCTGACGATCGCCGACTCGAAGCGGTACGACCAGGTCGAGCGTGATATCCGGGACGCCTACCCATGGGTGCCGGTGCCCGATGACGTGTGGGACGTCGTTCGCGCCGTCCGCAGGGAGTTGGCCGCGCACAGCCAGCATCAGGGGCTGTCCGTCGCAGATCACTTGGTGGTTGCCACCGCGATCCGGTTGAAGCTCGTGGTCTTGCACGAGGATGCTGACTTCGAGACGGTATCCCGGCTAATGCCGCAACTGCGACAGGAGCGGCTTTAGCTGACTCCCAGCAAGGGACCGGGTCGCTCAGTGGCGAAGTAGACCGGTTACCTCGACCGGGTCGACATGGCCGGTGGTAGGTGTCCGGTGTGCTAGGGCCAGGCCGATGTCGACGAGCGACGCCCGGGGCAACCCGGCCACGTCGCCGACGCGGAACCACGCGGATTCCTCGGTCTCGCCGTTCGGCTCGGGTCGGAGTTCGCCGCCAGCAAAGCCGAACCTGGTAGAAAACGCCGACGTTGTGCCGAGCAGTCGCTCGACCACGGCGTGACACCCGGTCTCCTCGGCGAACTCGCGGATCACCGTGTCGAAGGGATCCTCGCCGTGCTCGACCTTGCCGCCGGGCAGCGTCCAGTGCGGCTCGCCCTTCGGGACCACGTAGCGAGCGAGCAGCACCTCGTCGCCATCCAGGCACCCGGCGTACGCAGCCAGCCGGGACTCCGTCCGGGTCATCTCCGCGTCCCTCCCGTCATCTCGGGTTCGAGGCTAGTCACTAGCGAGCGTCACGAGCTGACAGCGAAATGGGCGTACCCGCGCCGCTCGCGTGTACGAGAGATACCCCAAACGCTCCTCATGAGGTATCTGGCGTACACGCGACGCGACCGGGCTCGTAGGACCTTCAGCTGCGGGCTCCCCCGGCGAGGCGTCGTCCCCGGCCATCGGCCCTTCCACCGGTACGGTGTCGTTGTGACCGATCCCCGAGAGTCGCTAGGCCGACTCGTCGCCGCTGCGACGTCGGGCGAGCTTCGGACCGTATGCGAGCGGCACGGCGTGGACCTCCTCGTGGCCTTCGGTAGCGCGGTCCGGTCCAGCGGACCGGCGCAGGACCTCGACTTAGCCGTACGGCCGACGGCAGCCGGCACTGATTTCCTGGCCCTGTTGGACGAGCTGGCCGCCCTCGCGGACACGAACGGACTTGACCTGATGAACCTCGCATCGGCCGGTCCCGTGGCCCGCGAGCGGGCGCTTGTAGGCGGGCTCCGTCTCTTCGAAGCAGCGCCCGGTACCTTCGCGCGCGCCCAGATCGCCGCGATCATGGAACGGATGGACACCGACTGGCTGCGGCGTCTCGACCTGGACCTGATGGCCCGATGACGATCGATGCCGCGGTCGTCCAAGAACGGCTGCGCCTCCTCAGGGATCTCCTCGCGGACCTTGATCTGGCCGGCGACGTCACCTCCGACCGTCTCCAGCAAGACCGCATCGTGCGCCATGCCGTCGAGCCGATTCTCATGCAGCTCGTCGACCTCGCGGTGTCGCTCGCTCGCGAGGGGTTCCGCCGATACGTCGCCGAGGCTGCCCGCTTCCTGGAACGAGAATCGGCGGCTTGATGCAGGCAACCGCGCATGCTTACGGACGCTTCGCGCTGGGGGACGTGGTCGTCCGCCGTGAGGTCGTGTACAGCGCAGTGTGGACGGCGTTCCCGACCATCTGCGTCGAGGACTCACCCGATCTGCTGGCCCTCTACATCCCGACCGGCACGCCGCTTACGTATCCGGCGGCCGGCGCCGCCGTGGCCGGTCGGCACCCCTGGCAGGGGCAGTTCGACCGCTGGCAGGGCCACGGCAAGCTGATGCTGCACCGGCCGGGGGAGGCGCACTCGGTGGACCTGTTCTGGACCGGGCCGGACCGGGCGTTCGCCGGCTGGTACTTCAACCTCCAGGACCCGTACCGCCGTACGCCCATCGGCATCGACACCCTCGACCATGAGCTGGACCTCTGGTGGCCGGTGGACGAGCCGCGCTATCGGTGGAAGGACGTGGAGAAGTTCGAGGAGCGGCTCGCCGACGGCTGGTATGCCGGGCTTGGTGCGGCGATCCGGGCCGAGGGCGACCGGATCGCCGCTCGGCTGGATGCGGGCGAGCGCTGGTGGAACGAGGCGTGGGCGGCGTGGCGGCCCGATCCTTCCTGGCGGCTTCCCGTGCTGCCCGCAGGCTGGGATGCCGTCCCGGCCACCGCTGCGGCGCTCGGCCGGCGAGTCCCCGACGGCCCGGTCCGGTGCGGTCCCGGCGGTGCCCCCACGCCTTGAGAAGGCGGTCGCCGCGGGGGAGCTCGCGGCCTATCCTGGCCCGCATGGATCTTGCCGAGGCGCAGTCGTTCTGGAAGCCCGAGCCGGGGTGGCTCAACACCGCGAGCTACGGCCTGCCTCCCCGGCCGGCGTGGGACGCCCTGCAGGCGGCGCTGCACGACTGGCAGGTGGGCCATACGTCATGGGAGGGCTGGTCCGAGGCGACCGACCAGTCCCGCCGGTCGTTCGCCGGGCTGATCGGGGTACGTCCGGAGGACATCGCCGTGGGCAGTGCGGTGTCCCAGCTTCTCGCGCCGGTCGCCGCGGCGCTGCCGGCTGGTGCCCGGGTCGTCGTTCCCGAGGTCGAGTTCACCTCCAACCTCTTCCCGTGGCTGGTGCAGGCCGAGCGGGGCGTGCAGGTGCGTACGACGTCGGTGGCCGGGCTCGCCGACGCGGTAGACGCCGGCACCGACCTGGTCGCGTTCAGCCTGGTGCAGTCGGCCGACGGCACTGTCGCCGCGTACGACGACGTGGTGGCGGCGGCGCGCGCGCACGGCGCCCTCGTGGTGGTCGACGCCACCCAGGCGTGCGGCTGGCTGCCGTTCGACGGCAGCCGGGCCGACGTGGTGACGGTCGGGGCGTACAAGTGGTTGATGGCTCCCCGGGGCGCCGCATTCGCGTACCTCGCGCCGGAGCTGCGCGACCGGCTGACCCCGTCGGCAGCCGGCTGGTACGCGGGCGCGGACGTGCACGCCTCGTACTACGGCCCGCCGCTGCGGTTGGCCGCCGACGCCCGCCGCTTCGACATCTCGCCCGCGTGGTTCAGCTACGTCGGTGCCGCGCCGGCGCTGGACCTCATCGCCGAGGTGGGGTTGCCGGCGATCCGGGCTCACAACGTCGCCCTGGCCAACCGATTCCTCGCCGGGCTGGGCCGCCCGCCCGGCGACAGCGCCATTGTGACCGTGGATGTGCCGGGCGCGGAGCAGAGGCTGGCGGCGGCCAACGTCCGGGCCGCGGTACGGGCGGGCCGGGTTCGCGCCTCCTTCCACATCTATTCCACCGTGGACGACGTCGACATCGCCCTCGACGCGCTGCTCGGCTGACGCCCGTTGCGGTGGGTCCGGCACATCCCGCGTCGCGCCGGGTGGTTCCCCGCGGCCTGCCACCGCCTCTGGTCATGGTGCCGCGACGGGGGCCAGGCGCGCGGAATATGTGGGTCGCCGACATGGCTCGGTCAGCGCGCCGGCCGTAGGTTTCCCGGAAGCACGGCGACGTGTGACAGCGGTCACCGCCGCGTCATCAGGTCGTCACGGAAACGGTGGCGGAGGTTGCGATGTCCGGGCGAGGACACCTGTCGGCGCGTGGGCTCACCCGCGACTTCCGCGGGTTCCGCGCGGTAAATGGCGTCGACCTGGACGTCGTACCGGGCACCGTGCACGCCCTGGTCGGCCCGAACGGCGCCGGCAAGACCACACTGTTCAATCTGCTCACGGGATTTCTGCGGCCGACCGCGGGACGGATCGAGCTCGACGGCCGCGAGGTGACCGGTTTGCCGCCGGAACAGGTCGCCCGGCTCGGCGTCGCCCGCTCTTTCCAGATCACCAGCCTGTTCCCGCACCTGTCCGCGCGGGAACACGTCGAACTCGCGCTGCAATGCCCGAGCGGTCTCGGCTGGCGCTTCTGGCGGTCGGCGGCGCTGATGCGGCGCTACCGCGGCCGGGCACTCGAACTGCTCGACCTGGTCGGACTGGCCGAGCGGGCCGAGGTCCCGGCCGACGCATTGGCGTACGGCAACAAGAGGGCGCTGGAACTCGCGATCGCCCTGGCGCTCGATCCGCAGGTGCTGCTGCTCGACGAACCGACCGCCGGCATGGGCATGGAGGACGTCGACCGCACGGTCGACCTGATCGGTCGGGTCCGGGAGGGCCGCACGGTCGTGCTGGTCGAACACAACATGTCCGTCGTCGGTCGGCTGGCCGACACGGTCACCGTCCTGCAGGCCGGGCGGGTGCTGGTGGAGGGCCCGTACGAGCAGGTCCGCGCGGACGAGCGGGTCATCGCCGCCTACCTGGGCGCGGCATCCGGGGCCCGGACGGAATGAACCGGCATACCCCGCAGTCTCGACCGAGAGGTGAGTGATGCTGCACATCGAGAACCTGTCCGCCTGGTACGGCGAGGCTCAGGTGCTGCGGGACGCGACGCTGCGGGTCGGTGCGGGCGACGTGGTCACCCTGGTCGGCCGCAACGGCGCCGGTAAGTCCACACTCCTGCGGTGCGTCATGGGCCTGCACCCGCAGCAGCGGGGGCGGATCGAGTTCGACGGACGCGACATCACCGCTCTGGCCGCCCACCGGCGGGCCCGGCTGGGACTGGGGTGGGTGCCTGACGACCGGGGCAGCTACGCCAGCCTCACCGTCGCGGAGAGTCTGCGGCTGCCGCCAGCGGTCGGACCGGAGCCGTGGTCGCTGGACCGCGTCTATGACGCGTTCCCGGCGCTCTACGAGCGGCGCGCCTCGTCGTCGACCACCTTGTCCGGCGGCGAGCAGCAGATGCTCGCCCTGGCCCGGGTGCTGCGGATGGGTGCCCGCCTGCTGCTGTGCGACGAACCGACCGAAGGGCTCTCGCCGCTGCTGGTCGAGCAGGTGGGCGAGATCCTCCGGCAGGCCAAGCAGCACGGCGTGACGGTGCTGCTGGTCGAGCAGAACCTGCACTTCGCAACCGGCGTCGCCGACCGGCACTACCTGCTGGCCGAGGGACGTGTCGTGGAGGCGATGGACAACTCCGAGGTGCGCTCGCGCGAGCGAGAGCTGTTGGCGTACCTCGGTATCTGATCCACATCGGACCGTGACCCCGCGGGGTGCGGATATGGAGGAACGAGATGCGCAGAACCGCAGGCCTGGCGGCGGTGTCCGCCGCCGCGTTGCTGGTCGCCGGGTGCGGAGGAGGCGGCCCGCAGTCGTCGGGCGACTCCAAGCTCACCGGCGACAAGATCGTGCTGGGCGTGCTGAACGACCAGTCCGGGGTCTACCTGGCGTTGTCGGGCAAGAACTCGGTCAAGGCCGTGGAGATGGCCGTCGCCGATTTCAAGGAGAAGTACGGCGACAAGGCGATCACCAAGAACATCACCGTGGAGACCGCCGACCACCAGAACAAGCCGGACATCGCCAACACCAAGGCCCAGGAACTGTACGACCGTAAGGGCGTCGACGCCATCTTCGACGTACCCACCTCGTCGGCGGCGCTCAAGGTGGCCGACGTGGCCAAGGCCAGCAAGAAGCTGTACTTCAACATCAGCGGTGCGACGACCGACCTGACCGGTAAGGCCTGCAACAAGTACACGTTCCACTACGCGTACGACACGTACATGCTCGCGAACGGGACCGGGCGGGCGGTGACCGAGCAGGGCGCCAAGAGCTGGTACATCGTCTATCCCGACTACGCATTCGGGCAGGACATGGAGAAGAAGTTCACCGCCGCGGTGCAGGAGGCGGGCGGCAAGGTCGTCGCCAAGGACGCGGCGCCCTTCCCGAACGACAACTTCTCGACGTTCCTGCTCAAGGCGCCCAACCTCAAGCCGAAGCCGGACGTGCTAGGCACCATGCAGGCCGGTGCCGACCTGGTGAACCTGGTCAAGCAGTACAACGAGTTCAAGCTACGGGACAAGGGCGTTGGCCTGGCGGTGGGCCTGATGTTCCTGACCGACATCCATTCGCTGACCCCGGCGGCGCTGGCCGGCACCACCTACACCGACGCCTGGTACTGGAACTTCGACGACAAGAACCGCGAGTTCGCCGACCGCTTCCAGAAGGAGACCGGGGTCCGGCCCACCTTCGCGCACGCCGCCAACTACTCGGCAGCGATGCAGTACCTGGAGGCCGTGCAGGCGGCCGGTACTGACGAAGCCGACGCGGTGGTGAAGGAGTTGGAGGGCAAGAGCATCGACGACGTGTTCCTGCGCAACGGCAAGATCCGGGCGGAGGACCACCGGGTGATCCACGACGCCTACCTGGCCCAGGTGAAGCCGGCGGCCGAGGTGAAGGAGCCGTGGGACTACGTCAAGATCCTCAAGACCATCCCGGCCGAGCAGGCCTTCCGGCAGCCGTCGGCCGACTGCAAGATGTGACGGAGCGATGAGCGCTTTCCTGCAACACACGTTCAACGGGCTGGTGAGCGGGGCGTTTCTCGCCCTGCTCGCCCTCGGCCTGTCGGTCATCTTCGGCATGCTGCGGGTGGTCAACTTCGCCCACGGCGCCTTCTACATGCTCGGCGCCTTCGGGGCGTACGTGCTGCTGTCCGAGGCCGGCGTGCCGTTCTGGGGAGCGCTGCTGATCATGCCGGTGGGGCTGGGGCTGCTGGGCATGGCCCTGGAACGGGCCTTCATCCACCGGCTCACCCGGCTCGACCCGCTCTACAACTTCCTGCTCACCTTCGGGCTGACGCTGATCCTGCAGGACCTGGTGAAGCTGCGGTACGGCGTCCAGTCCAGCCCGTACGCGACGCCGGCGGAACTGGGCGGATCGGTGAACCTGGGGCTGTTCGACTTCCCGACCTACCGGGTCTTCGTGCTGGGGTTCGCCGTACTGGTCTGCGTCGGGGTGTGGTGGTTGCTGACCCGGACCCGGGTCGGCATGGTGGTCCGGGCGGCCACCGAGCGGCCGGAACTCACCCGGGCGCTCGGGATCAACGTCGGTCGGTGGGTCACTCCCGTGTTCGGCTTCGGCATCGGCCTGGCCGGGCTGGCCGGGGTGCTCGCCGCGCCGATGCGCGCGGTCAACCCGCTGATGGGCGCCGACCTGATCATCGTCGTGTTCGCGGTTGTGGTGATCGGCGGCCTCGGCTCGATCTTCGGATCGGTCGCGGCCGGCTTCGGCATCGGTCTGGTGCAGGCGCTCGGCGAGGCGTACCTGGCCGAGCGGATGCCGATCCTGGCGCAGACGCTGGTGTTCATCGTGATGGCAGCCGTGCTCCTGTGGCGCCCGGCCGGCCTGTTCGGGCGGGAGGAGTCGCCGGCGTGAGCGAGCGGAGCGAGCGAAGCGAGGAGGCGGCATGAGCGACACGTCCACGGTGACACCGGCGGCGCCACCGCCGGTGTCCGGGTCGCGGTCCGGCCTCGACGCGGTGTCGGCCGCGCCGCGGTGGCTGCGCTACGCACTGCTGGTCATCGGCCTCGGGGTCGCGCTCTGGCTGCCCAACGGGCTGTATGCGGCGGTCGCCGTGGACATCCTGTGCTGGGCGCTCTTCGCCGTGTCAATCGACCTGCTCCTCGGGTTCACCGGACTGATGTCGTTCGGCCACGCCGCCTTCTGGGGCACCTCGGCGTACACAAGCGGGCTGGTGGCCAGCGAGTTCGGCGCACCCTTTCCGGTCGCCGTCCTGGCCGGCGCCGTGACGGCGGCCGTCGTCGCCGTGCCCATCGGATATCTCGCGGTCAAGCGCACCGGCATCTACTTCGCGATGGTCACGCTCGCCTTCGCGCAGATGATCTACTACATCGCCAACAAGTGGAGTTCGCTCACCGGCGGCGAGAACGGTATGCAGGGCGTGCCGCGGGAACTGTTCGGGCTCGACCTGTCCGACGAGTTCTACTTCTACTACGCGGCACTGCCGCTGGTCGTCGCCGGGCTGTTCGCCGCCTGGCGAATCGTGAACTCCCCGTTCGGCCGGGTGCTGGTGGCCATCCGGGACAACCCGGCCCGGGCGCGGGCCCTCGGCTATCCAGTGCACCGCTACAAGCTCACCGCGTTCGTGCTCTCCGCCTTCCTGGCCGGGCTGGGCGGGGGACTGTTCGCCATCGCCCACCGCTTCGCGTCGCTGGACACCCTGCACTGGACGACCTCCGGCAAGGCGGTCATCGTGGTCGTCCTCGGCGGGATCGGCACCCTCTGGGGCGGCGTGGTGGGTGCCGCGGTGCTGGTCCGGCTCGAGGACTGGCTGTCGTACTCCGGCTTCTCGGCGGTCGGCCTGGTGACCGGTGCCCTCTTCGTCCTCGTCGTGCTCCTCTTCCGCCAGGGCCTGTGGGGAACCGCCGCCGCCATCGCGCGACGGGTTCGGCGCCGCCGTTGATCGGGCGGTGATCCGGCCGGCGCATCCGCCGCTGCCCGGTGCGCCGAAGTCCCGGTACGGGACGAACAGAGGCGGAATACTGGCCGTACCCGTCTCGTGCGAGGGCACGAGACCTGCCGTGTCCGTGGCCCGGTTGACGTCCCCCCGTCGGTGGGCATTCGGGCCCACCGAGGCGATCGACCGGTCGGCGTGACGAAGGTTACATTAAGATACGATACGGTTCCGTTTCGGAAACCGGGTCGCTAGGCTCGGCGGCAATACGAGTCCGTTCCGTATCGTATCGAGGGGCGCACAGCTCCGAGGGAGAACATCGTGATGCCACCGCACCAGAACACCGGCCATCCGCGGCGTTGGACGATTCTCGGCGTCCTCGTCGTCAGCCTGCTGGTCGTCGTCCTCGACAACACCATCCTCAACGTCGCCCTCCGCACGCTCGCCGACCCGGTGCGCGGGCTGGGCGCAACCCAGGGCGAGCTGGAGTGGGCGATCAACTCGTACACCCTGGTGTTCGCCGGCCTGCTCTTCACCTTCGGCGTCCTCGGGGACCGCTACGGGCGCAAGCGGTTCCTGCTGCTCGGCCTGGCGCTGTTCGGGCTGTCGTCACTGCTGTCGGCGTACGCGCAGGACCCCGGCCAGCTGGTCGCGGCGCGCGCCCTGATGGGCGTGGGCGGCGCGGCCATCATGCCGGTGACCCTGTCCATCATCTCCAACGTCTTCGATCCCCGCGAACGCGCCAAGGCGATCGGCATCTGGTCCGCCTCGGTCGGTCTCGCCGTCGCCATCGGCCCCATCCTCGGCGGGGCGCTGCTGGAAAGCTACTGGTGGGGATCGGTCTTCCTGATCAACGTGCCGGTCGTGCTGGCCGGGCTGGTCGCGGTGGCGCTCATCGTTCCGGAGTCGCGTGACCCGCGGCCGGGACGGATCGACGTCGTGGGTGTCCTCCTGTCCGTCGTCGGCCTCGTCGCGCTGACGTACGGGATCATCGACGGCGGCGAGCACGGCTTCGACCGGCCGCCGGTATGGGCCGCCATTGCCGTGGGAGTTGCGGTGATCGCCGCGTTCATCGCGTACGAGCGCCGCATCGCCTACCCGTCGCTCGACGTACGGCTGTTCCGGGTGCCCCGGTTCGCCGCGCCCGTTGCGGTGATCGGGCTGATCTTCTTCGCCGCGATGGGCGTGATGTTCTTCAGCTCCTTCTATCTGCAGCTGGTGCGCGGCTATTCGCCGCTGGAAACCGGCCTGCTGTTCCTGCCGTTCGCGGTTGCCCAGCTGGTGTTCGCGCCGCGCAGCGCCGGCATGGTCCGGCGATTCGGCGCGAAGGCGGTGTCGGCCGCCGGCCTCGCGCTGACCGTCGTGGCCCTGACCGCATTCGCCTTCATCCAGGCCGACACCCCGATCTGGGCGTTCGTTGTGGTCTTCTTCCTCCAGGGCGTCGGCATGGCCAACATCATGCCGCCGTCGATGGAGTCGATCATGTCCTCGCTCCCACGCGAGAAGGCCGGCGTCGGCTCCGCGGTCAGCAACACGGTGCGCCAGGTGGGGGGTGCGCTGGGCATCGCGGTGCTCGGCTCGGTGCTCGCCAGCGTCTACCGCGATCAGATCGGGCCGGCCACCCAGGCATTGCCCACCCCCGCGCGCGAGGCAGCCAACGCATCCGTGTCCGGGGCGTACGCGGTCGCCGAGCGACTGGGGCCAGCCGGCGGCCCGGTGCTCCACGCCGCCAGCGACGCCTTCGTATCGGCCATGCACTGGGCGGCCGTCCTCGCGGCCGTAGTCGCCGTGTTCGGGGTGCTGGTGGCCCTGCGCTGGATGCCGGGCCGGCCGGCCGCCCAGGCCGGGCCGCCGCCCGCTCCCGAGCGGGAACTGGCCCGGGTCCGCTAGTTCGACGACAATGGACGACATGACGGTCAGCGCGGATGCTCCGCGGTCGCCCGGGCGACCGCGGAGCCCCCGCGCCGACGAGGCCATCATCGACGCCGTTCTCGACCTGCTCGCCGAGGGTCAGTCGATCGAGGCTCTGTCGATCGAGGCCGTCGCCACCCGGGCCGGCGTGGGCAAGGCCACCATCTACCGGCGGTGGGCGGGCAAGGAGGCCCTCGTCCGGGACGCCCTGGTCCGGTTGAAAGGCGCGCCGCCGGTGCCGCAGGGGCGGTCGACGCGGGACGAGCTGCTGGCGCTGCTGCGCGGGGTTGGGCGGGTCCCCGACCCGCGGCTGGCGCGCATCATGCCCTGCCTGGCGCCGCAGGCCAACCGCAGCGCCGAGCACTACCGGCTCTACCAGGAGATCATCGAGCCTCGGCGGCAGGTGATGCGCGAGGTGATCGAGCGGGGGATCGCGCGTGGCGAGCTGCGGGACGACCTCGACATCGAGGTGACCATGGCGCTGCTCACCGGACCGGTCCTGATCCAGAAGCTGCTGCGGTGGAGCCCCCGCCTCGACGAGTCGCGGCTGCCCGAGCAGGTCGTCGACGCCGTCCTGGCCGGCATCGCGGCCCGCTGACGGGTGATCGTAGCGGCGCCGCTGCGACCGTTGCCGGGCCGTTTCAGCGGGCCGTTTCAGCGGGCCGTTTCAGCGGGCCGTTTCAGCGGGCCGCAGTGGCCGGGATGTCGGGCTCCGCCGCCGCGGTCGGCGTCCGCTGTGCAGGGCGTAGCACGGTGAAAGCGATCACGAAGGCGGCGACGAGAAGCCCGGTGGCGACGGAGAAGGCCAGGCGGTAGCCGCGGGTCAGCGCCGCGGCCGCACTGACGCCGTTCGCGAGCAGGTTGTCGGTACGGGCGGCCGCTAGTGTCGCCAGCACGGCGACGCCCGCGGCCATGCCGATCTGTTGGGTCGTGTTGAACAGTCCGGAGGCCAGGCCGGCGTCGTCGTCGCGCGCGCCGGACATCGCGAGCGTCGTGAGCGCCGGCTGGGCGAGCCCGAAGCCCGCGGTGAGCAGCATTACCGGGAGCAGGTCGGTGACGTAGTTGGCGTGCACGGGAACGCGTGTGAGCAGCCCGAGGACCCCTACCAGCAGCAGGAGGCCGGCCAGCAGGACGGCGCGCTCGCCGAAGCGGGCCGCCAGCCGGGGGGACATGCCGAGTGACGCCGCGGCGATGACGACCGCCGCCGGCAGCATTGCGAGGCCGGTCTCGGCGGCGCCGTACCCGAGCACCTTCTGCAGGTAAAGCGTGACGAGAACCTGGAACGAGAAGCATGCGGCGATCATCAGGATCTGCACCCCGTTCGCGCCGGCGACGCTGCGCGACCGGAAGATCCCGAGCGGCATGAGCGGGGTGTGCGCGGTTGCCTGGCGAGCGAGGAACGCGACGATCAGGGCGGCGGCGAGGGTGCCGACGCCGAGCGTGTACGTCGATCCGGTGCCGTGTGTCTCGACGTTGACCACAGCCACGAGGCCCAGGATCAGCCCGGTGGTGACCAGGAGGGCGCCGGCGATGTCGACCCCGCCCGCAAGGCCGAGCCCACGGTCCGTGGGCAGCACTTTCCGCGCGATAGCGAGCGCGGCGAGCCCGATCGGCAGGTTGATGAGGAAGATCCAGTGCCAGCCGACAGAGTCCGTGAGGATCCCGCCGAGCACCTGGCCGATCGAGGCGCCGGCGGCTCCGGTGAAGCTGACGGCAGCGATCGCTGTGGCCCGCTGCCTCGGCTCGACGAAGAGCGTCACGAGAATTCCCAGGCTGACGGCGGTGGCCGCCGCACTGCCGACACCTTGCAGGAATCGGGCGAAGATCAGTACCGCGGGCGCGGCCGCCGCGCCCGCGAGCAGCGACGCCGCGGTGAACACCGCGGTGCCGGCCAGGAATACGCGTTTGCGCCCGATCAGGTCGCCGAGGCGTCCCGCCAGCAGCAGCAGGCTGCCGTACGCGACCAGATAGGCGTTGACCACCCAGCTGAGGCCGGCGGGGGAGAAACCGAGGTCGTCCTGTATGGCCGGCATGGCGACGGTCACGATGCTGCCATCGAGGATGGTCATCAGCATCGCGCTGGCGATCACCCCGAGGGCCAGCCAACGCGACCGGGGTACCGAAGACGTGGGGGTAGACGTGGGAGTAGTGGACACGCGGGCCTCCTGCCGATTCACAGCGACAGGTGGGACCGTAGCAGATAGTTCCGTTACAGACTATCTGCTACGGGTCTAGCTTTAACGCTGACGGGCCCGTCGTACCTGTTGCGCGTTCTCGACCGGCTTTGCCAGATGCCCGGCGACGAGGCGATTCATGGCCCGCAGGAATACCTCCCGGTCTTCGGCAGGCAGCGCGCCCAGCGCCTCGCCGTGTACGCGGTCGACGATCTCCTGACTCCGCCGGGCTACGCGCGCGCCCTTCTCGGTGATCGCGACGATGCGGGCTCGGCGATCCTTAGCGGACGGGCGGCGTTCGGCCAGACCGGCCCGCTCCAGGGCATCGACCGTCACCACCATCGTGGTCTTGTCCATGCCGCCGATCTCGGCAAGCTCAATCTGGGTCCGCTCCTGTTGCAGCGCGTGCACCAGCACGCAGTGCATCCGCGCGGTGAGGCCGATCTCGGCGAGCGCTGCTGCCATGCGGGTCCGCAGGACATGGCTGGTGTGATCCAGCAGGAACGACAGGTCCGGTGCCCTGCTGGTGGGTGCCATGGCGGTCATGTCGCCAGCGTAGCAATTAGATCCGTGGCAGATTATCCCGAGCAGGACTAATCGGTCACCCGGCGCCCCGATCGCTGGCCGACCCAGGTGCCCGGGTCCGCAGCCGGTGCAGCCGCAGGGCCAGTTGCACCTCCAAGGCCCGCTCCGGGCGCTGCCAGTCGGCGCCGAGCAGCTGGCCCACCCGCTCCAGCCGCTGGGTCACCGTGTTGACGTGGACGTGCAACAGCTCGGCCGCGCGGGCCAGGCTGCCGCCGACCCCGAAGTACGCCTCCAGCGTCTTCACCAGCGCCGTGCCCCGGCGGGCGTCGTAATCGACGACCCGCCCCAGCGTGTCGTCGAGGAACC